>CAVCDR010000075.1:0-14434 GCA_963601025.1 Agathobacter sp.
TTACAGCAATCCCCGAGAACATATGATACATTATTAGGAACATTAATTTGTTCTAACAATACAAATTACAGCAATCCCCGAGAACTGTTGCTCTTATTATAGCATTAATAGCCCTATTTTAAAGGCTTACAGTGTTGCATAGTCAGCGAATTTTATTAAAAAACTTGCATCATTTTGCATGAATCCACTCATTAATGAGCGAATTTTTTCAGTTTGATACTCTAAATTTTTTAATATGTAAGGATGAAAACCATAAACAAGGTCATTTATTTGCCTCTTGCTTATTTCTATTTTTTTAATTAGATTACTATTATTTTCTATAAGAATATAGTCAATTATTTCTTTATCTCTAGTATTTATTAATTCATTTTTAATTAGTAATAATGTGTTTTTATTCTTGATCGTATATAGCCAATTAATTGTTGATTCATCTAGTTCAAAATCAATATATACTAAACAAAATTTATCTCTATTTACATAAAGCAATAGGTTATATAAGGCCATATACATTTGCTGAATAGTTAGTTCCTCAGCATCAATTGATATTGATTGAAGTATTCTTGTTATATCAAAGTCATCTACTGTAAATTTGATCTCATTATCTATATTCTTTTGCATTATTTTTCTTAATTTAAACATCCCTTGATCCGTTAATAATTCAATTAATTGTTCTCTTACATTTTCAATTGAAGAAAACATCTCTTGATTATTTTCAATGAATATTGTTAATTCATTATTAATTAAAGTTTTAGGCTTTAAGCTAAAAACTTGTTTTAAATCTTCATTATTTGGGATGTAGATAAACGCAACGTCGTTATATTTAATAAGATCTTCTTCATCATCTAATATTACGCATTTACTCTTCTTTTTGTTTATAAAGTAACTAGTTAAGCAATTAATCAAATCTTCTGTACAATCACTCACTAAAGAACAAATTCCGTTTTTAATTGGGATCAAATATACGCTATCTTCAGTTTTTATCTTCATCATTCATTCCTCCTATAATTAATGTTCTATTTGTTGTTGTAATAGCCTCTTGAAGATCATGCGTTTCATTAATATTGATGATTTTTTGAAATTGGTTTTCAGTTATAGCCATAAGTCTGATATCACCTACATGTGGAGAACTCACTCTAACTCTTTTAATTTCGGTTTGTGCCGAATCATTGTTTATGCACAATTTACAATAAACAGAATATTGAATTCTTAAGTAGCCCTCGCTCGTTAAGAACTTTACAAATTTACGATATTCTTTTTTATCATTATTTGTTTCGGTAGGTAAATCAAAGAATAATAAGATTCTCATAAATCTTCCACTAGGATCATTCATTATCCTTTAATCCTTTAGAAAGATCTATCTTTAACACATCATTTCTCTTTTCTTCTAAGAAACCAATGTATGAATCAATAATGTCTTCTATTCCATCACATAACCTCATCCATTTATTATCGATATAAACTTTGTAATTAAGAATTTCTATAACTTCTCTTTTTAAGAAAGTATCGAATTTCTCATCCACATTGCATACAACCCAAACATCAATAATCGCCCTGAATGTTTCAATAAAGTCATATGTTAAATTAAAGGGATTGGCTTCGCCAATATGGTGTATACCAAGTTGAGTTAATAAACCTCTAGAAGCTATGCACTTTGAAATATAACTTGCGATTATCTTATATCCATAATTAAGCGCATAATTATAAACACAATCTTCATCATCTCTGGTAAATTGTGTTCCAAACAAGCAAGTAAAATAATATTTAGCAGCTACTGCCTCTCTATTTGTTTGGTCATCATTGTATACAGAATCTTTATATACTTGTAACTGATCAATTTCTCTTTGACTCTTTGATAATATTTTTAATACTTCGATTTCACTTTGAATTTTGTTTTCAACAATAACTTTCCAAAGTTTCTTCTTTCTAGTTAACTTCCACTCAATTTGATTATTTAATCTCTTAAACACCAATGAATGAGAATTAAAGGCTTGAAAAACACCTATTGGATCATTACGTTCATCACATATTATTACATTTATATTATTTTCAACTAATTGACTTAAAAGAGGAATAGTAATCACTACTCTATTATGAGAAAAGATAACCGTATCAACATCACACAATGGCAATGATTGAAATTCTTCCCCTATCGTTATTTTCATCCTGTTTGTCGATAAAGACACCTTACATTCGCTACCGATAATTACTGTCTTCCAACCCATAAACTATCGCTTTAAGAAAAAAGCTACCACAATTGGCAGCTTTGATAGTTTTAAAATTATTTTATTCTCTTAGGGAATGCAATAATTTGTATTATTAGAACAAGATTATTATATATCTTTTTTAGAAACCTGCCAACTAAATTTTTCTTTGGTTATTTTTTTGAATTTACCTCGTATTGGAGTTTGGATAACTAGTCCTCCATCTGCGTTTGTATAAGCTTTAACACCTAGAATATTGTATTTCAATTTAACATATTGAGCATCTTCTTTATTACCTATATCAGATCCAACAACAGGCATATACTGTCCATCTATTGATGGCGGTGTTAAAGGTCTGTTAACAATTAATCCAAGATAAGCTAGATGATTCGATACTTCTTTTAGTGTTTTTTCATCTTTTATCTTGTTGTAAATAGTGTTCAGTTTCTTATCATTGATTTCTAATTTATAATATTTAACATTTGTAAAGGCGACAATCTCCTGTTTATCAATACTTGAAAATTCAACACCATCTTTATTGTTTCTATCTTTAATATTGAATCCTTTCTTAATATCGTTGCTTATTTCAAAACCATATTTATAAATATCGTTGTATGAAAAAATATTTACGAATTGTAATTGAAGTAATCTATTTACAATACTACCAATATTAAATTTAAATAAAGTTTTATGTTTCGTGTCATAAAGCAGGTCATTCTTAAAAGCTCTAAATCTAAAATATCCTTCCTTTAGATTTCCATTTTCATCAATAATGTCTAAAGCTTTGTAGTGCTCTTTTATTAGCTTTAAGTATTTTTCTTTATCTACATTTCCATCCTTATCAATAATTACCTTAGGAATATGCACTGCTAGATGTACTATATTTCCTTTTTTATTTGTGTATTTATAGAAATCAACACAGGCGCAATTAATATCGCTGTACCATCTATCTTTTTTATTTATGCCAAAAATTGCCAATGGTGACTTGTCATTATATAATAATTCGCCATTTTTCTTTTTTTCGTTCCTTCCGTGTATTGTTGCCTTAAAATACTCGCCATCATAGTTTCTCTCTACTTTAACCGAATAGTAAGGAACATAGCTCTTAACTTGATTTATAACCGAGTTTGTATCTCTTTCCTTTTCATTAAATGCTTTCTCGTATGTATATCTAATAAATCTATTCAGTTCATCTTTTTTATCTTCATCATTAGATCCCATAGCGGCAATAAAGCTATTGTATGATTCAAAAGGATTTCCATTTTCTATTTTTTTATGAGCTCTTTTATCGTAATATGGATAGTAACTTGATAAAGTTCTATCTGCTATACACAATAAAGCTGCATCGTGCGCATGGTGCTGATCTCCATAATCACGAACTTTATCCATTCTAAAAGCTTTTCTATAGGTGCTTGTATAAGCTGATTTTAGAGCAACTATATTAGTGTTATATCCCTTGATATCGTTATAAGCTCTTAAGATTGACATAAATTCCCTAATTATATATCTAGTATCAACCAAATTTTGATTCAAGAATTCGTCCAGGTCTTTTTGATTCCTTAAAGTTAGGCGTTTATATTTCTTTTCAGATATAGCACCCATTTCAAATAGCGCAGAAACATTTTTTAAATAATCACTTTCAATATATATTTTGTGATCAGCAACTTGTTCACAGCTGTCTATAAATTCAATTGGTAATCTATTACCTTTTTTAGAATTTACTTTTTTAGCAATAAGCATCTTATCATTCATTGAATCATCACCAAAACCTCTAGGTAAAATGTGATCAACTTCATATTCATCTAAATTGTTTAAATATATTTTTTCGCCAGTTAATAAATCGGTTCCAAGTTGTGAAATATATAAAGATATTTTAGTTTTATTTTTATTTATATATTCCTTTATTTCTTCATATTTTTCCAAGTTAGAGTAATGTTTGTATGCCTTGAATTCATTGTTTAGTTGGTCTAAAAGATATTTATATTGTCTTTCAGTATTGTCGGCAAACTTCACTGACTTCTCCTTAACAACAGAAAAATCAGGTAAGTCTCTAGCCGTTTCAACAACAACTCTTTTCGGAACTCCATATGCTTCTATAATTCCTAAATAAACTTTCATGCATTCGTTTAACGAACGAAGTACTGGCCTTGATATAGGGATTATTGGTTTATCACCATCAACTAAAATCTTGTAATTTAATTCGTTATTATTTTGTTCGATTCTCTTATAGTACTTATTAGACAAATAGTCTTTTGGATTTCCATTAGGGTCGGTTGCGTTGGTAATAATAGTCATTTGTTCATTGACATATGCACTGCTATTATTCTCAAATAATTTATCGATAATACTATTACCCTCAACATCAACTGGTGTCTCTAAAACAAATTCTTTCGAATAAGAGCAGAATGACTTTGATTTTAATTTTGCCAACTTTTTAGATACATCTAGAGAATATCCTTTGTTCTTGTTAAAATACTTAATCTTACTCGTTTCTTCATCATAAAGATTTACGCTCAAGATTATATCTTCTATTTCACTTATCTTTTTACTATCTTTAGAAAATTCATAGATAGAGTCTAAAGCAAGCATTGGAATGATGTTTTTGATTGAAAAATACAGTGTGTAACCATTATTAAAATATTGTCCTTTGCCACTCTTTGGACCGAAGCTTTTCAAATTTAGTATTTCAGCAACTTCTTCATAGGCTACTTTATTTTTCTTTAAAAATAATTTATCAAAAACCTCAATCTTATCTTCTTTAGTTAGATAGTAATCATTATTATCTTTATCTACAGCTCTTAATATGTTTAGTTCATTTAAGATATTAAATGTTTCAGAAATAAATGATCCCTTTGGTAAAGCATAGTATTCTGGTAGATAGGTACAATGAGATATCATTCTTTTCTTCCAACATTCAACACTTAAATTTTCGTCAACAGCTTTATCCTTAGAATAAGAATAACTATATTTAAAATTATCTTTTTTAGTTAACCAAGCATTTTTACCTTTTTCATTTAATGGGCCAATATAGTAAGGTATTCTTGCTGAAATAATCATTTCACAAACATCAATAAATTCGTCGCTTATTTCTTTATAAAATTCTTGTTGCTTCTTTAAAATCGCATTACATTCTTTTAGATATAGCCCATTAGGGTATCCATTAGCTAAATTTCTTACTACTCTTATGTGTTTTTGATTATCTTTTACTGAATTACCCTTTAAGTCATTTTGATATTTTTTGAATTCTTCTGAATCTTTTCCATATTTATTTAATGTGTTATAAAATTCATCAAGCTTTTCAACCGCAACTTCGCATAAGTATTCTTTATCTTTCATTATTTTATGTATTTGGGCCAAATCATATAACTCAACACATGCTGATAGATAATCATCAATTTCATCTAATTCTTTTAATTGTTTGACAGAGTATTTTTCTTTTTCAAGAGAAAAAGAATCATTAATTTTCTTGATATTCGCAACATAGCCGCAAATTAAATTAAAAGTCTGTTCCAATTTCTCTAAAATTTCTTCATCAATAACTGCTTTGATATTTTTAAGCTTAGCCTTTAAATCTTTTTGTGATACTTTCTCATTGAAAGTATATTTTAATATTTCATTTAACGCATTTTTAACGTCTTCATCAACACCATCATCAAAACAAGTTGTATAAAATAATTCACTATAATCATCAAATGTAACTGTTTTACCATTTTTAAAATCAATTGTTTCATTTAAGAAATGTCCCCTGGCGTGCAAAATATTATATAGACAAAGTAAAATTTCTCTTTTGCTTACTTGCTCATTCAATGATCTTAAGCGTAAATGATAAACAGTTTTGTCTATTGGTCTTTTTATTGATTCGTTATTAGTGGTGAATTGCAAATATCCGTCAGGCAAAGATTTACTTCCTCTTTCATTTGGATTTGCTTTTTTAATTACTCCAAAATCATCAAATGCATCAATTAATTGTTCTTTTCTCCATCTTTTTCTAGAAAGATTTCTTCTTTGAGATCTATGAGTTCTAGATGTTGAAGCCTTTTGAGCTTGATTAAACATCCTAACTCCCATATATCTAACTTTATTATCATCGCTTATTAATGCGCTTCCTATTGATGTTATGCCAATATCTAATCCTAAAGTGTTTCCCATATGTCCCTCCTTCTTTTTTACATATGTACTTTTCTTGTTTTTATTATATTATTAATAAACATCTTTTATACCCATGTCCTGCTCCTTACTACTACTATCTTTTAGTTTTATTATATGTCGCATGCTTTATTAAAAATATGTTCAATATTTAATGATTATTGCCTACAATATTTACTTTATTTAATGCTTATTTTTATAATATCTTTTATTTCTTACCTACAAATTGTAGGTATATAATATGAATATACTTATGGAAAACGAAGAAATTACCTTATATTTAGATGCAAATATTCACTCAAGACTAAAGGAAGAGCTAAAAATCTTTCGATTAGGTAGCATAGAATCTTCTTTGATTAAAAGGATTGTGGTTAATTATTATCCTAAATACAATGAAGAAAAGTCTAAATTAGAAAATATTATTATAGATGCTTTTAGGGATGAGAATATATCGTATGATTTATCAGAAGACGAATATCAAAATATATCATGGAAAATAATTAAGCATTTAGGTGAAGCTTCTTTGTATAATAGTTCATCAAAGAAATCAAATAAGAAAGACAAAATTCATCTACGTATTAATAAAAACGATGATTATTTTGAACATACATTAGAATTTTGCCAAATAGGTGTTTCTTTATCAGACTTTATTGCTAATATCATTTATTCATATTTCCAAGAACCAAGGCATGAGCGAGAGAAGATAATTTTTAATGATGTATATCTAAAACTGCAACAAGTCATAGACAACAATCAGCAAGTCTCAATAAGCGCTAAATCAAATACTAGAGAAACTACTATTATTAAAAATATTGAACCAAAAAAGATTTGTGTATCTAAAGAAGGTCTATATAACTACCTTCTTTATAAAGAAACATTAAATGGCAAGGAATCCGCTATGTCTATTCACTTATATAATATTTCAACAGTGGTATCAGCTCCTACTAAATCTAGTTTTAGTGCTGAAATAAATAATTACTTCAAGAGAATGGAAATCAATGGAGTGCAATATAGCATTAACTCCAATACTATCTATAAAGTAAAGTTTACTAAAAAAGGTAAAGATCTTTACAATAATAATCTAAAATATATTGAAAGACCTGTTGCCTTAGATAATAGCGATATAGAAAATGGGGTATACTACTTTGATTGTTGTCAGATGCAATTTGAAAACTACTTTGCATCATTCTTTGATGAGATTGAAATATTAGAACCAGTCTCATATAAATATCGGTTTAATCTAAAGAAAATAGGAATTAATAACTATCATAAGAATATTAAATATTATAAGAGAAGATCATAATTTTATATAATCAAGTTAGTAACTACTGGAGGGACTATTTATGCTTGTATATGAAGGAAATAAAGACACATTTATAAATGATGTAAATCTTAATACTATTGAAGAAAAAATACTAGAAAGATATAAAAAAGTATTTCACAGAAGCACAAGTAGATCAGAAATTAATTCATGGAGTAATTCTATGGAAAAGATGCGTGGGGTATTAGATGATAAGGATATTCCTAATAATATCGGTGTAGCAATCGAATTTAATATCCCACACACTTCAAATAGAATAGACTTTCTAATATCAGGGCTAGATAAAGAAGACAAAAATTCAATTATTATTATCGAGTTAAAACAATGGGACAAAGTAGAAGCCATTAAAGAAAAAGATGGCATCGTAAAAACTTATACTGGCGGAGCCAATAGAGAAGTGGTACATCCTTCCTATCAAGCATGGAGCTATTCAACTTTAATCGATAGCTTTAATCAAGATGTCTATGATAAAGATGTTGGTCTATATCCTTGTGCCTTCTTGCATAACTATAGAATTACTAACGAAGATCCTATTAATGATGAATGCTACAAAGACTACATTGATAAAGCGCCCATGTTTGGCAAAGAAGATGTCTTAAAATTAAGAGAATTCATCAAAAAATATGTTTCTAAAGGTGATAATGGACAAGGCCTTTTCATAATAGAAAACGGTAAGATAAAGCCTTCTAAGATGCTGCAAGATACTTTCTCTTCAGTATTAAAAGGCAACAAAGAATTTACTTTAATTGATAGTCAAAAGACTATTTATGAACAAGCTTTAGAAACCGGAATATACGCTTGTAACCACGATAAAAAACATGTAATGATTGTGGAAGGGGGACCAGGTACTGGAAAATCAGTATTGGCCATCAATCTTCTTAATCAATTTTTGAAAAACAATAAAGTTGCCTTCTATGTATCCAAAAATAGTGCACCAAGAAATGTTTACACTTCTAAATTAACTAAAGAAAAATTAAGTGGACTAAAGACATTGTTTAAAGGTTCTGGTTCTTTTATTGACGCAAAACCAAATGAATTTGACGTTCTAATTGTTGATGAAGCACATCGTCTAAATGAAAAATCAGGATTGTTTTATAAGGGTGAAAATCAAATAAAAGAGATTATCAATGCAAGTATGTTTTCTATCTTCTTTATAGATGAAAATCAAAAGGTTACTTTGCAAGATATCGGTTCTATAGATGAAATAGAAAAATATGCCAAAGAATTTGATGCCATCATAACTAAAGAAAAACTAGAAAGCCAATTTAGATGTAATGGCTCAGATGGTTACTTGGCATGGCTAGACAATGTCTTAAAAATTAGGGATACCGCCAACTTTGAACTACAAAATGACTATGACTTTAAAGTCTTTGATGATCCAAATGAATTGAGAAAAGCTATTGTAGAAAAAAATAAGCTAAATAATAAATCAAGAATTGTATCTGGCTATTGTTGGAATTGGATCACAGAAGGAAAGAACGAAACCGACGTTCACGATATAACAATTCCTGAATATAATTTTGAAATGAGCTGGAACTTATATAACTCTAGTACTTGGGCAATAGATAAAGAATCAGTAAATGAAGCTGGGTGTATTCATACTAGCCAAGGACTAGAATTTGACTATGTGGGCGTAATAATAGGGGACGACCTTAGATTTGAAAATGGAGAACTAATTACCGATTATACAAAAAGAGCCAAGACCGATCAGTCTTTAAAGGGTATAGTTGGATATGCTAAAGAAAACGGTATTAAATCCGCTCAAAAAAGAGTTGAGCCCATCATTAAAAATACTTATAAAACATTAATGACTAGAGGCATGAAAGGCTGTTACGTATTCTGCACAAATAAGGGATTATCTGCTTATCTAAAAAGTTGTTTGAATGATGTTGTTTAAATATCTATGGCCTTCCGTTTATCAAATATCGACAATACGGAAATAACTATTACCACTATGTTTGTAAAAATATTCACGTAATTTTTAATGAAAGCACTGTAAATTATCATTAATAGTGAATTAAAAATCATTGAATTCTTTAACATTTTGTTACTTACGCCGTCCATTGTTGAAATTACTGTATATTGAAATGTTCCAATTATTGGAAGTATTCCAATATAAGAAGTGTTATTTAAATATAATCCCAAAAATACAGCTATTAATAATAGGAAAATTTTTGTTATCCTTGTATTTTTATTCCTTAAAATAAGCATATTCCTTACAAAGCCAATACCATCTTGAACAACACCTGCATAGCCTTTTAAAGCAACTCCAGCTAACGCGAAGAAAAAATGTGATATGCCTTGTATTTTTATTAGCTGTTTGTTATCCTTCTTTGCAGTAGCAACAAACAATAAAATCATTGCTACAAAAGATAAAAAATTTCCGATAATAATATTTTTCATAAATTTAAAAGAAGGTGATAAGCTATGTTATCACCTATAATTCCAAGTTATTTAATTAATAAATTTGTTATGCTATTGGCTAATATACCTATATCAATATTGTTTGCTGCATTAATAATGTCTTTATATTTCAATATTGTTTCATTAGTGCCTCTAAAAGCACCAACTATTGATCCCGTTATACATGCTACTGTATCTGTATCATAGCCAATATTAATTGCTTCAAATGTTGAATCAAGCGCATCGCCATCACATATTTTTATAATACCAAACGCTGCAGGAACAGCCTCAGAAATATGCAAGCCCGTTCCAACCCAATTATATATTTTTTCTAACTTTTCTTCCTTTGTGCCTTCGCCTTCAGCAATTTTAATGGCTAATTTAATCCTTTCTGCTACATTTGGGCCGCCAACAACACGATAATTTTTGCCAAGCTCCTCACCTTTTTCAGCTCCTTTTATACCTGCTTTAATAAGCCCATCTAGGGTTGCATCATTGTTAAAGCAATAAGCTATAGCAGCCGCCGTTGCACAAGCTCCAGCAATTGCCAAATCATTATCATGGGTAACTGAAGCTATAGTACAAGCATCTAAAATAGCTTTTTCTTCATCGCAAGGATTAAATAATCCCGCTGGAGATATTTTCATAGCTGCGCCATTTGTCGCTTGTCGAGCATAATCAATTACACCCTCTCTTTTTACTTCTCCCTTGCCTTCATATTTAGCTTTTATGTTTTCAATCGCAAACCTTGTTGTCGGCCCAGCAAAACGATTAAACCAATGTGGGATGTTTGACCACTCCATTAACATTTTCTCTGTCACGCTTTTATCAATTACTCCATTATTGTTTACGATTTGTCTAGCTAGTAAGTAAGTTTGAGAAAAATCATCGGTTATTTCGCCGGCCTTATTACCATAAGCGAAAGCTGTTTTATCCGGCTCAACAAACTCTCTAAGTTCACCATTATATTTTTCTCTAATAGACCAAAATGGTAAATTCTCGGTTGCCGCTCCAATACTATCGCCAGTAGCTGCACAGATTAAACTTCCTAATATTTTATTCTTAAGTTCTTCTTTATTAAGCATTCAAACCTTCCTTTACTGCGTTCTTCTTATCTTGATCCTTAATAGCCGCTTTCATAAAGATATACCATAAAGCAGTTGTAACTACTATTTGAACAATTTGAACAACGCCACCCATTATTGAATTTGTAGTGATTATGCCAGATAGAATCATTGGACAAGTCCAAGGTACTGATACGCCTGTACAATATCCACATAAACCAGTTGCCATAAAGGCTACAGCAATTAGAGTATCAATTAGTGGAGTTAGTAACATCGGAATTAAGTATATTGGATTTAGCATTAAAGGTAATCCAAATACAAGTGGTTCATAAATTGAGAAGATACCTGGAATTAACGCAACCTTGCCCAATTCATTTAAATCCTTACGTTTTCTAAAGAATACAAAGATACAAATCAAAACTGGATAAGCAATAAACGATCCATTAAACCCACCAAAATAGAAGGCGAATTCTTCAGATAATAAGTTTGGAATCGCTTCCCCAGCATTAAAAGCTGCTAGATTTTCTAAAGATAAAGATTTAAAGATTGGAGATAATACCGAGTTATAAACCAAGTTATTACCATGTAAACCAAAGAACCAAAATAGATTGCAAAGTAGGCCAGCAAAGATAAATGATACTAAGTTTCCAGCTAGAGCTGTAAGAGGCTTTTGAACAAAGGCATAAACTAGAGCATTTAATGTTCCAAACGTCGTCTTTGACATCAAAACATAAACGATGAAGAAGACCAATACAGATATACATGCTGGAATTAATGAGTTAAATGAATCAGTTACCATTTCGGGCACACTATCTGGCATTCTAATAACCCATTTTTTATCAATTACTAGCTTATATAAATAAGTCGATAAAATCGAAACGATAAGGCCAGTAAAAATTGAAGTTTGGCCAAAGTTACTTATTAAATAGTAATTGCTTCCTTCAAGTGCAATAATCGGTGTAACAATCATAAAAGCTATAAAAGCTGTAACCGCAGTAAATGCAGGTTTTAGCTCTAGCCTTTTACCCAAGCTATAGCCTATTCCAAATACAATAATTATTGTAATCAGGTTAAAGCAAACATTTTGCAATGGTGCTTGAAAAGCTTGTAAAGCAGCTACCGAATCAGCACCAATTAACTTCTCTAGAAACGGAATATTTACAAGCGCCAAGAATAATGAACCAAGCATTGTAAATGGTAACGAAATTAGAAATGCATCTTTTATTGATTGCAAAACATTGTTATTACTTATTTTGTTTGCAAATGGCATTAAGTGTTTTTGCAAACTATCACTAATTTTTTTAAACATATTATTATCCCTTGTTATCCTTTAATTAATGTTTTGGCTTGTTCCAAAACCTTTTTTCCATCTAACATTCCATATGCGGCAGCATTAATAACAGCGGCTTTAATTCCGTTTTTCTTTGCCACATTTTCAACTTCGTTAAGTTGATAACGAATTTGTGGGCCAATTAGAATAACATCATAATTTACCGCAACATCAGCATATTCCGTTACCGGCTTTGCCTCAATTGTTGTTTCTTCATCAGCATATTTATACATATTCTTAACCAGAACACTTGTAGACATGCCTTGATTACAAACTAATAGAATTCTCATTTTCTACCTCCTTCAATTTGAAAAATTCTTTTGTTTAAATCAATTATTTCTTTTGCCATTTCAATTATTAAAGTTGCTCCACTTACATGGTCTTGCGCATGAACCATTAAAATATCAACACCAACTTCTTTACCACCAGAAAAATCGCTAAGCAAGTCATATTGAGCTTTATGGGCTATATTGAGCTCCTTGTTTGCCTCATCAAGTTTTTTGTAAGCAACATCAAAGTTGTTATTTTTTGCTTCTCTTATTGCTTCCATAGCACTAGACTTAGCGTTTCCAGCATGTAAAATTAATTGAAAGGACATTTGTTCATTCTCCATATCGCATCTCCTCTAATTGCATTTTAGAAGTAACATACTCTAATATTATTTTTTATTTTTGCGTTAAGCGAAAATAATTTATATATAGCTGTTTTTCGCATAACGCATTTTCGATAGAACAAAGTTTTTAATTTTGAATTATATTATTAAAGTATGAATAAGCGACAAGAGTATATTTTAAAGCATATGTACGCTGACCATAATTATCTAAGTTCCAAAGAGATTAGCGCTTTATATAATGTTTCCTTAAGAACTGCTCAATCTGATTTAAAAGCAATTGTTGATTATCTAAAAGTTAACATGATCGAATTTAGCTACAACAAAGATTTAGGCTATAAGATACTTTCGAAAATGGAATCAAATATTAATAATGATAATTCACAAAGTCTATTAAGGGTTAAGTATATTTTATGTAATCTATTTTTTGCCAAAGATTATATAAAAGTAGAAAAACTAGCTAATGAACTTTATGTTTCTTATACAACACTTAATAACGATCTTAAGGCTGTGAAGAGTATAATATCCAAATACAATTTAAAACTTAATAGTAAACCTTATTATGGTTCAAAGATAATAGGAAGTGAAAAGGATAAAAGAATATGCATAATTAGCGAAAAACTAATTGCCTTTCACGATGAAAATGCGATTTATAATCGAAATAACTATTTTGATTCCAATCTCTTTAGTGATGTAAGTACAATTGTTTCAAATGTTTTGATTACCCACAAATTCAATATTTCTGATAATGAATTTCAAAATTTCCTACTCACAACTTATCTTAGCGTTAGTAGATCAATTAATGGTTTTTTCTTGGACAAAGATATTGATGAGAATATTAAAAGTAATAATGCATATGAAGTTTCAAAAGAAATTCAATTAAAAGTATCCGATAGATATAATTTCCCATGTAGTAAAGCAGAGATTCTTTATTTAACTTCTTCAATTTGTGGTAAAAATAGTCTAATTACAAATCAAATAATACCAAAAGATATCGAAGAACATGTTTCTAATATTTTGACTTTAATTAATGAAAAATTAGAAATAGACTTAAGTTATAGTATTGAACTTAGGGTTGCATTGTCCTTGCATTTGATGCCCCTATTAGAAAGAATAAAATCTAATAATCAGATAATTGAGGTTCCTTGTGGAAATATTCATAATGATTATTCTTATTCTTTTGAACTTGCTATTATTTCCGCTAAATATATAGAAGAACTTACCGATAGTCATTTAACTGAAGCTGAACTTACATACTTAGCTGTTCATTATACGGTAATACTCAATAAAGACGGAAATCAAAAAACTAGGAAAAACATCTTATTTATATGTTCTTCAAGAAGAGGTGACTCTTTACTT
>CAVCDR010000076.1:0-11090 GCA_963601025.1 Agathobacter sp.
GTACTAGATACAGGAGAAGTATAGATTGTATCTTTATAAGTAATAATTTTAGTTAATGTTAAATCTAGTTTTTTTATTAATTTATAGTTATCTAGATTATTATTTACAAGTTCAACATCTTTATCATCTACATCATCACTTATATCTAACTTTAAATCGTAAGTCGCTTCTTCATTTTCATCTAGTATCTCTTTTTCATAATCATTTAGTTCTACTTTATCTATTGCATCCTTTTTATCAACAAGAGTTGCATCCTCGCTCTTTTTAGCATCTACTTTTATCTTTAAACTAATGTTGGTATCTAGATTATTAGGATTAGATACATAAGTAGGTAACAAACCTTCTTCACTAATAACTAACGTTATTTCTTGGCCGTTTGAATTAGATGAATCAAATAATGTATCGAATTTCAATACATCATATCCACTAATTTTAATGACATCCTTATTGTTATCTTCATCCGTTACATTTAACAATATATATGGCAAATCAAGTCTAGATAAATCATTATCCATAGATAAGGCTTCATCATATGAAATAGTTTTTGTATACTCACCTATTTCAATACTATTTAATGTATATTTTCCAACTTCTGTAATTGGCATTATGATATATAGGAAAAATTTGCTATCTTCTAATTTAACTTCAGCTTTAATTTCACCCTTTGTCTTTTCTTTATCACCACTTTGTTTAGCCGTAACAATCATATCAGCTAAAACATTTTGTTTGTCCTCTAATGTTGCAGTACCATCAGCATCGAAAATGTCATCAATGTTAACTTTAGCTGTATAAACAGTACTATAAGAAGCCTTTTCATCTTGAGATGTTCCCCAATTTTCACTACTAAGTTCTATGGTTTTACTAGCACTAGTTCCCTGGCCTACCACTTTTAAATTAAATTCATTAGGTAAATTCTTGCCTACTTCTATAGGTTTTATATCAACAAGTAAATTCCACAGTAAAGACTCACTGATATCAATATCTTCACGACAATCCAATATATATGTTGCGCTAACAGTATCAGAAGTTATACCGTTTTCTTCAGTCCAAGCAGTAATAACATAAGTTTTCTTTTCATTGTCATTACAAGTTAAAACAATACCATTTTCTTTGTCGTAATCTTTTACATCTTCATAATCATCGTTAATAAAATACTTGATATTATAATTTGATTTTAGAGTGAATTTAAAAGTGATGTAATTATCATTTACAGATGCGTTTGCATCTTCAGGAATATAAGTATCACTTTCATAATCAAAAGTTGGCGCTTCAAGTTTAGCTACATAATCAAAATAATTTCCACTTAAAATATATACAACCGTAAGCTTGCTAGATTCTATATTATCCTTACTTGCCCAAATAGTAAGGCTGTAGATATCACCTTCACCTAGTAATATGTAATCAGTGCTCTTACATGTGCCTGATTTTGTTTCAGATCCACTTATTTCGTAATGGATAGTTGTTCCTTCATCAGCAATGGCTTTAACAGAGAAGCCATTTTCATCAAACTTATAATCTTGTTCTGTAGAAACTAGTTCATTAATATTTAAATCATCAACTAAAGCTGCAGCACTACTATTTGTATATACCCCGCCTGCAGGAACAGTAGGAGTATTTAATGAATCCGCATTTTCAACAGTTAAATTCACCTTCAGTTTTACATCACTTATAGTTTTATCTTCATTATCAGTTAAAGGCAGTTCTATAGTAAAAGGATTATTGGCAGGAACTTTTAATATACCATCACTATTTACATGCACTAATAATTCATCTAAATTAGACTTATCAACATTCGCAATATATTGTGCGCCATGCGCTGAAACAAGTACTTGACTAGGAATATTTTCTTTTACAACACTTAATGAAGTACCTTCTTTATAGGTAAAACTTAAGTCTTCAACAAAACTAATTGAATTGTTGGTATCTAATTTAATTACAATTGGAACAGTTGTGTAAGCATCTAAATTTATATCATTATCATAAATTGCTGCACTCAAATTAATAAAACTGGATGTTTTGTCTTTTAGATAGCCGTTTTCATTAAATAAGTCATCAACAGATACTTCCTTTAAGCTTAATTTTAATTCTCTACCTAAATCAGTAGTACCAGTACTTCCATTTTTAATTTTTTCATTTAGAAGACTTACAAATTCATCTTTTGTGATATATGCATTTACGCTAAAGCTAATTGGATTAACACTAACTATTTTTTCATTACTTGATAGAGTAATTGATTTAGATGTTAGAGTAACACCGCCATCTTTACTGTTAAAATGAACACTAGTTGGCTGTTCAATTTGAGAGCTTTCATATTTAATGCTTATATCATTTGTGCATACATATGATGTAAAACCTAATTCATTATCGGCATCTTTATTAATAGTTGCCATTAAATAATAAGTTTCACCATCTACAGCTGTATAATTATCAACCTTCGTATATGAAGTGCCATTTTCTTTATACCAATCAATAGATATCTCTTTAGATTTTCCATTCCAGGTAACAGTTCCTGTTTTAGCTAATGTCTCACCAACTTTTGGATATTGAACGTTTAAAGTCGTGTCTTTAGGCATCTTAAAAACAGTATAGCTTATATAGACATTTGATAAAGGCATCGTAAATTGTAAATAACTATTATATTTTTGAGCATCGCTTAAAGTAAGTGTTTCGCTAGACCAAGATTTAAAAACCTCACCATCTCTTTGAACAACTCTTGGATTTACATCAACATCAAATCCAGCCTTATATATTCCTGAATAATCATTATTTAAATATAAAGTATAATTAGCTGTCCCTTCTTTTTGCCATATACCATCATATTTACAAGATACATAATGTTTATCCGGATCATCCATCAAAAAACTAGAAAGAACACTTTCACCCATTGCATCTCTAACCAAAAGCCTTTCGCCGCTAAGTCCCGTACTGACACCAATCGAAGAGCCAGTATTGAATTCAGCAATTCTAAGATATGCTTTTGTGGTGCCATCGGTTTCTAGAAACACATTATTCTTTTCGTTATTTTTGTTATTATCGGTAATCTTATTATATTTTCTTAAACACACCTCATAATCCTTCGCAACATAAACACCACCACCATCTTCAGTTGAAGAATTGTTTGTGATTGTACAATCTTCTAGATATATCAAAGAAGCTTTCACACAAACGCCGCCACCAGAACCTTTTGTTGCCTTATTATTAGTAATCTTTAAATTACTTAAAGTGTTAGATATTCTATTAAAATAAACAGCGCCACCTTGTCCACTACTATTGCCATCAAGAGTTAAATAAGAAACGGTATTATATTTATCATCAACATAAATAGCGCCACCGCCTCCTGAAGTATTTTTTATAATTTTGCCTGTATGGTCTTCAGAAGAAACAAAACAATCATTTTCATTTATCAAAACACCACCACCTATGGTAGAAGCTGAATTATAGCTTATCTCGGAATTACTTTCTAAAAACAAATTTGATTTTTCACCATTAAGCGTAACACCACCGCCGCCACCTACAAAGCTAGCGCTATTAAGGCTCACTTTGGCGTTAACCATATTGATAACACATTTATCACCCGCAGTATAAATGCCGCCGCCATAATTAAGTGCATGATTACCACAAACAGCTACTCTTTCTAAGTGAAGATAAGAGCCCTTTTTCATATAGATTCCACCACCATTATAGGTGTTGCCGCCACTTACAAAACCACCACTTTTGATAGTTGTACCATCTTTTGTATACTCTACTTCCTTACTAGAACCATACAGATACAACTTACAATTAGGATGCATCGTAATAACTTCACCACTATGCCCTAATTGGCTAGGATTATCTACTCTTTTAATTGAATGACCATTTAAATTAATCTTTAAAGTAGTGCCCTCTACAACATTCATTGCGGATCTTAATTCCCAGTCTTTAAGCATGACTATTGTTACATCATGACTCATTCCATAATTAACCGCATCAACAATATTTCTATGATATGTTGTATTACCATCAGTTATTGAATACGCTACGGAATTATTTTCATTGGTCTCTTCAGCATAAGTTCCTATAGGAAATATCGTTATAAACATTAAAGTTAGAAATAAACATTGTAATATTTTCTTCATGGAAGGCCTCCTATATCAATCTTTAAAATTATATCATTTCAATATTTTCTTTTATTAATATAGAATCGAATAAACATAATAAAAAGCTTACTGCAATTAAGAATAAGCTTTTTTAATATCTATTAATTAATTAGATTGGTATTCAAATCATAGTTTGTTATATCATTCCAATTTCTTCTAATGACTATTTGAGCCGTTAAATCAGTATTGTTATAAGAAATAGACCATTGCGTATTACTGGTTATACTATCAGGATTAGGTTCTTGTGATGAAGCCTTTAAAGCATCCCAGACCGTATTATTTGAATAATTTCCCTCTTCCTTTTTAAAGACTTCTAATACTGCATCATAACGTTCTTTGCCATGTCCATAGATACCATTCTTTTGATTAGGTAATACTTCATCAATATATAATCCATAGAAGTTTGTAATAGCGTTTATAGGCGTATCAACTAGCTTTCTATCATCACTATTTGGATCATATTCAATAACTCTGCCATCACCTGTACTATCCGTAATATAGAAATGATAGTCTCTTCCACTCGTCGCAAACATATCATAGCTATTTAATAAATCCACAGCTTCTTGAGTAGTACCGGCCTTATCTAATACAAGACGAATAGCTAGTGTTGTAAAGATTTTTTGTTTACCTGTATCTTGATAAGTTGGTTCACTATCTAAAGTTAATACCGCAATCGAAACACCCTTTTCATTTAAACCATCTAGACAAATAAATGGTGCTGTTAAACTAGCAAGTTTTTTCTTAATACTTTCTTCTGGAATATTGGCCGAAACATTATCTAAAGCTGCAAAAGCTATTGATTTATATCCATTTTTAGGTGTGCAATATACTAACATTGCCGAAGTATCTTTTTTAAAATCATAATTTCTTCCCATATAGATATCACCATCATTAGCTTTTAAAGTAAAAGCAGTACAACCATAATTAGGCGCTTTAATACTTACAGGTAGTAAAGGCAATGATTCCTTTAATATCGCATTAATCATATCTTGGTCATCTTCGATGCCATAATTAATAATATTATCGATATTATAGTCATACTTAATATCCATAGTATATAGATTGTAGCTATCACTATAATCCGTAATCCTTTTAATACTGCCGATAGTTTGAAAACGACTAAAGTAATAAACAATAAAAGCTATTCCAACAACAGCTATTACAATTAATAATGTTAATAATATTGTATTAATAATTTTAGTAAACTTCTTCATAATCTCCCCTTTCAATTATGATGTCTTCTTATTGCTTTTATGTTATTAAAGATAACAAAACAATACAATACAACAAAATTAAATGACTTGTATATTTACGAAAATAACTTGTATCAAGGTAAATCAAAAGACGCAAATGCGTCTTTTGTGATTATTGAACAATTATTGATTCACTGATATCGATATCAAATAAGCCTAATAAAGTTGTAATTTCATCATAAGCATCTACCGCATAAGCAAATTCAATGCCACAGTCATTATAATTACTAATAATTAAATCCTTATCACTATAACCAAATGCAATTACATCCACATCCTTTAAAGCATTCTCTAAAGTTGTTGTATCACTTTTATATTGGCTGATACTATTTCTTAATAATCTAGAGAAAGCAGCTAAATCAGTTTGTCTATTCTTTGATACATCATTTGATACAAAGATACCATAGGTAGGAAACTCACTATAACTATACTCCTTTTGATAGGTTTCATTGATATCTTCGATAGCTGTTAAACTAACACTATTGTTTATATCGGCATAGTCTAGTTTATTAACTAATACAGCCTCAATATTACCATTTATCAAATCATCTTTTAGGTCATCATAAGAATCATAATAAACAAAGTTATATGAACTTAAATCGCCACTTAACTTATCTAATACCGTTTCAATAACACCCTTTTCATATACGCCAACATCACCTTTATTAAAGGTTTCATCTGTTGAATAGACCAAGTATGTTGAATAAGTAATAATTGAAAGCAATTTATAATTATCGTTACTTAAGCATTTATTTACACCAGTATTTAAAGGTGCAATGATAATATCTTTTTCATTTGAATCAAAGCTACTATTAAGCGAATCTATATCACTTAAGATATCAATGTTTTCATTATCTTTTATTAAAGAAATCAGTGATAATGATGGTATTTTATAATAACTTGCAATAGAAAATTCCAACGTTTCATCTTCACTAACGCTCTTTGGTCTACAGCCAACAAGCGTTAACGTTGTAAACAAAATTATTATTAATTTTTTTAACATGCAAATTTGCTAACTTCATCCTTAAAGGTCTTAACTGCATCATTAAGTTTTAATGAAGTATTGCCTTGTAGACCATATCTTCTAATATTAACGCTGCCATCATTGATTTCGCCATCGCCCACAACGATTTGAACTGGAATCTTCTTAAGTTGAGCTTCTCTAATACGGTAGCCTAGTTTCTCATTACGATCATCTACTTCCACTCTAAAGCCTTCCTTAACTAAAGCTTCTTTTACTTTATAAGCATACTCAGCATGAATTTCGCTGTTTACTGGCACAATAACAATTTGTTCAGGAGCCAGCCATAATGGGAAAGCACCTTTTGTTTCTTCAATAATAAAGGCTGTAAATCTATCAAATGTACCAAAAATTGCTCTATGAATTACTACTGGAACTTGTTTTTCACCATTTGAATCAACATAATTTAATTCAAATCTTCTAGGCAATAAGAAGTCTAATTGACAAGTTGATAATGTAACCTCAGGTCCTACAGCTGGTTTTACTTCAACATCTAGTTTAGGACCGTAGAATGCAGCCTCACCTTTTGCCTCAAAATAATCAACACCAAGTTCTTTTAATACTTCTCTTAATTTGTTTTCAGCATTATCCCACATTTCATCATCATCAAAGTATTTTTCTTTATCTTCTTTATCTCTTAAAGATAATCTAAACTTATAGTTTTTAATGCCAAAGTCCTTATATACATCAAGAATTAAAGCTACAACTTTCTTAAATTCTTCGCCAATTTGATCTGGTCTTACAAATAAGTGGGCATCGTTTTGGCACATACATCTAACTCTTTCAAGACCCTTAACAGCGCCTGATGCTTCATATCTAAAGTCAGTTGCGAATTCACCAATTCTTACCGGTAAGTCTCTATATGAATGTAGTTTGTTTTTATAAACTAGCATATGATGAGGACAGTTCATAGGACGTAAAACAAATTCTTCATCATCTACTTTCATTAGAGGGAACATGTTCTTTTGGTAGTGATCCCAGTGTCCTGAGGTTACATATAATTGTTTGGTACCAACACAAGGTGTATAGACATGTTGATAGCCTAGAGCTTGTTCCTTCTTGTAGATATAGTTTTCAAGTTGTTTTCTAACAATTGAACCATTAGGTAACCATAAAGGCATACCAGCGCCAACAAGTGGACTAGTCATGAAAATTTCCAAGTCTTTGCCAATCTTACGATGATCTCTTTCTTTAGCTTCTTCAAGTTCCTTTAAGTATGCATCTAAATCTTCTTGGTTTTCAAAACATACACCATAGATTCTTTGAAGCATCTTATTTTTGGCATCATTTTTCCAATAAGCACCAGAATGTTTAATTAATTTAAAATGTTTTAGTAATTTAACACTTTCAACATGTGGTCCTCTACATAAATCAGTAAAATCGCCTTGAGTGTAACAAGATATAACTGTATCATTTGGATCCATTCTATTAATTAAGTCAATCTTGTATGGATCATTCTTAAACATTTCTAAAGCTTCTTCTTTAGAAATTTCATGTCTTACAATACGCTTACCATCTTTAGCGATTTTCTTCATTTCCTTTTCAATCTTTTCAAGATCTTCAGTTTTAATTACTTCATCGCCTAAATCAATATCGTAATAGAACCCTTCTTCAATAACTGGTCCAACCCAAAACTTAGCGTTTGGATATAGATGTGATACAGCTTGAGCTAATAAGTGAGCACAAGAGTGATTTAAAGTATTAAGTTTTTCATCTTCTTTAATGTTTATCATAACTTCCTCCATCAAAATAAAAAGGTGATACAAGGGCGTTATTACGCGGTACCACCTTATTTTATAACTCTAACTCTTAACGCGAGTACACGTCCATTATTAGTGGAACTCATAAGTAGTAACCATATTATCTAGTAATTGTTTACACCAACCACAATCTCTCTAAAACATCAATAATATAATCTTGTCTTAATCTTTGTACTTGAATATTATATGACTACAAAATAACATTTTTCAAGAATTATTTGCCACTTGTATTGCTCGCCCTATATACACAAGCTTTCTTAGATTCAAATCAAGACCAATCTTTAGAATTCATATATTCTTCACAAGCAATAACTTTGTTTATTGCTTCTTCGAATGACTAAGTTTTATAAGTATCTACATAAACTGTGACATAAGTAGAGAACTTATCTATTTTAAAAGTATTAGTCTTATTAGATGAATTGAAACTTTAACTATTTCTTATTTTTAGCCTTTTGTTTATACTCATCCTTTAATTGATCTCTTGGCTTAATTTTCTTTTTTAGACCATAGTTATAATATTCAAGCCAAAGTTTGTCATCTTCCGCAAACCAATCGACTATATCAAGTGCCTTATATAACGTTACTTCTTTATCAAAATCTTCACTATTATTAAAATAATAAGCTATTGCATCATCATATTCTTGTAACTTTATTTCAGCCATTAAAATAAAATCACAATAGTTATTAATATCATTCTCTATAAAATAGCGATTATTTGAATATTGAGGCAAAGCTTTCAACTTTTCTTTTAATTCAACAATCTTCTCTTTAGCAATCTTAACCGCCATATAAAGATAATCAGACTTATCTAACGAAGAAATCAGATATGATTCCTGATCGGAACTAAGTGAGTTCATGCTTAAACCACTAGTTGCAGCTAGAATTAATAATGTTGTGATATTGTTTTCGCAATAGCTTTTAGATAATACTTTATTAACAACTAAAGAATAGAAAGCGAATTGTTCAATGCCGACAGATTGAAACGGATCTCTTGTAGCAAATAAATAATAATTGCACGCATGACACATCATGGCATATAACTTAACAAGTAAATTACAAGCTTCATCATAATGTTCATTATCCAAAGTAATCTTATCAAGTTCTTTAACATATCTTTTTACAAGGAAGCGCCATTTTGGTCTATCCTTTTTAGGAACTGCCCTATTTGGAACAAAGTAATTTTGTTCATAAACGTTCTCTAAAAAAGTATTTATTTCGTCGCTTAATTCCGCAAAGCTTGTGCCATTGTCTTTCTTAACCTTTTTTGTAGTATTTCCATTTAAGACATCAGCGATAATATTATCCGCATCACTTTTCTTGGCACTTGGAACAAGTTTATATACTTCCACAATAGTTTTCTTTAATAAATCTTCGTTAGTATTTTCAAGTAGTTTTCTTAGTTCGGCAATCTTCATATAACAACCTCAATACAATTATTATAGTTAAAAAGCATATCAAAAGATAGCTTTCGCTATCTTTTGCATTACTTGCCACTTGTATTACTTACTTTATATACACAAGCTTTCTTAGATTCAGACCATGTCCAATCTTTAGACTTCATATATTCTTCGCAAGTTATAGCTTTATTAGTAGATTCATCGATTGTGCCTTCATCCTTTTTATCTTCCTTGTCAGTTGACTTTTCAACAGTTTTAGGGAAGATTATATTTAAATAGGTATTTACTTTTCCATCAATTTCCATTTGGCTTAGATATACAATACTTCCATCTAACCCTTTAATAGTTAAATCGTCACTTAAAGTAAATAGATCAAGGAAGTTATCTTCTATATGTAAAGTCATAGTATATGCTTTTGAATAACCAACTACAGAATCTTCTGTATTCCAATATCCATAATCAAAGTAGTCTAGAATATCAATATCAGAACTATAACCATTATTAACTTTAATGCTAGTTAGATCTATAGGGAACTTTTTACCTACTACTAAATCAGAGATATCAATACTCATATGATTAATAACTTTCTTATAGATAGCGGTAAGTGTTATATCACTAGTTACACTACTTACACTTAGTTCTCTATCGGTTAACTTGTTTGTACAATTAGCTGGTAAACTCTTCCAACCTACAAATTCATAACCATAAGAAGCTATGGCACTAATAATCCTTGGCGCACCATCTAGACATTTACTTCCACCTTTAAAAGATAGTTCATTGCCTAATTCATCTTCAGCTTTGATTGTTATGTTATGATATATGTCACTATTATCTAGACAATATACATAAGATACAGTATTAGATACCATATCCTCGTCTTTGGCATATAGTACTACTTCAAATAATTGAGTGTTATTATATGGAACACTTAAGGTTATTCCATCTTCATATTTTGTTTCATTAGTCCACTGTTCTTTATCATTTTCATCAGTATAAGAATACTTATAGTAGATAGTACCTTTAGAAGCAGTAGCTTTTAACTTAAGATTTAAGTTATCATTACTATCTATAGTTAAGAAATCATAATCATCTACGTCTTCTCTAGAATAGCCTATAGTATCATCTGGAGTTAAGCTAGGAGTAGGTACATTAAATGAAGATTTATCAATGATATAAGTATAGCTTGTCTTATTAGAATCACTATAACCACTCTTACTAGACCATAGAGTTAAAGTATGAGACTTCTTTAAACCTTTAGCACTTGAAATAGATGCAGTACATGAATTGCTACAAGAACTTGTAGTTCCATTATCTATTTGGTAATGAATAGTTGAATCAGTACTTGTTAAAGTAAGTAATAAGTTGCCATTAGAATCAAAGTGTTCTTTTATATTTTCACTATAAACATATGTACCAGGTTCTAGGCTTACAGTTGGATCGCTAGTCTTTTGAAGAGTATTATCAATAATATACTCATAAGTAGTCTTAGTACTATCTTTATAGCCTTCTTTACTAGCCCATAC
>CAVCDR010000077.1:0-22487 GCA_963601025.1 Agathobacter sp.
GTGTATATAAAGTAACTAATACAAATAGTAAATAAAAACGGCATTGCCGTTTTTTAAATGTTTGCGATTAAATCTTTTTTACGCCATGCACCAGATTCCCATCTAATGATAAAGATAATACCTCTTAAACATTCATCAGCGCACATGCCTATCCAAATTCCTACTAGTCCCATATTTTGAATAAAGCCAAAATAGTAAGCTACAGGAATTGACACAAACCACATACTTAAGATGCCACAAGTTACTGGGAATTTAATATCACCAACTGCTTGTAAACTTCTTACCATGGTCATATTAATAGCTCTACCAATTTCGAGAATTAAATCTACAAACATAACATTTCTGGCTATATCTAGATATTGTTCATCAATGAAAAATGAGAACAATGGCTTCGCGAATAAGAATATTAATAAGGCTGTTGTACCGTTTAAGATGATTGATAAAATAGTAGCTTTCTTAGCTTCTTTATAGGCCTGATCCTTTTGTCCAGCGCCAATCATATAACCAATAATGATTTGAGAGGATTGAGATAAAGCACATCCTAATAGATAACCAATCATGGCAAACATATAGGCAAAAGTTCTAACTTTTACAATAGAGTTTCCTAGCATATTCACAAAAGCTAGAATAATCATTTGACTACCATTATACGATAAAGATTCGCCACCACTTGGTAGTCCAATTTGTAGCATTGTTTTTAAAAGACTTGCAGGCCAAGGGTTTAAGCATTTAAAGTTAACTTTAATATCGCTTAACATATTAAAGACTATTACAAGGAAGGCTAAACCAATAATTCTTGATACTACAGATGAGATAGCTGCACCAGCTACACCAATATGCGGTATTAAGAAATAGTTACCTACAATATTTAGGCCATTCATAATAGCTGATGCCAACATGGAATGTTTCATCCAACCATTACTTCTAAACATGGCACTATATGTTGAATAGATACCTTGAAACATAAGGCCACTAGCACAAATATTTAAGTATATCAGGGCTTCATTCATACAGTCATTTGGTATTTTCATTAAAGTGAAAATGCTTCTTCCAAATAACCATAATAGTACTGATACGATAAGGCCAAAGACACCATTAATGATAATTCCTAGGGCATATAGTTGTTCAATTTTGTTTGTCTTGCCACTGCCAAAGAACTGCGAACATAAAATCGTTACAGCCAGTGATATTACTGAGAAGGCAATTATAAGCAAATCCATAATACTAGCAGCATTAGTAATGGCACTAGCTCCGGTAGTAGAGACACTATTGACCATTATTTTATCGACATTTGACACTAATAGTTGTAGTACTAATTCAATAAAAATAGGCCAGGTATATTTAAGTAGTTTTTTATCTAGAAGCTTCATACTTAAATAGTTTATTACGGCCTAACTAAAATACAATATCTTTTTTAATGAAAGTGGTTACATTACCAATCACTATCCCAATCGGTATCACTTGAGTCCCATGAATCATAGTCATAATCATAATCACTATCATCGCTTGAATGACTACTTTCTTTATAATTACTTGACGAGGTTACACTTGAAAAATCAAATGAACTATCATAATAGGCGCCATAATAGTAGTCATCATAATCATTAAGTGTTAAGTAGTAACGATACCAATCATCACTATCATCATCATAGTAATACCATCTTCCGGATTCATAATAATATGGTACTGAATCAGCTATATAGTAGCCCTTTTTTGGCCCAATATGATCAAATAAATAGTATATTCCACCCATTAAGATAAATATTAAAATAAATGGCGCGAAATAAAAGAAAAGCGATTCCTTTTTTTCTTGTCTTTGGGCAGCTTGTTTATCTTTATGTTTTCTTAAATTAAGTTCTTCGCTAAATTTAGAAAAGAAAATATTTACTGCAATATCTTCATCTTGTCCCTTATATCTTACAAAGCGAGTTCCGTCTTTCTTATTTTTATAGATGATATACTCGTTTGTTTCCTCATCTTTATAGATACCAAAGCATTTTGGATCTTTTCTATTTTCATTAATAAAAAAGCGTGTCTTTTCACTGGAAATCTTCTTTTCTTTAAAGAAATTAGATAGTTCTTCAATAGTGTGTAGATTAACGCTTTCTTTTTTCATATATTATCCTTTTAGGCCTCTTGATTGCCTGTCCATATCTTCTACAACGATATCGTAGATTTCGCCAAGACTTCTACAATATTCAAGTATCAGCCAAGGCTCATTGGTATGAAAGTGAATTTTTATTAATTCATCATCACCAACAGCCAGTAAACAATCACCTTTAAAATGTGTATTGAAGTATTCGGTGATTTCATCTTCATTTAATCCTTTTCCTTCAATTAATAATTGTGTATCGTATCTAAATTCTAGCATCATGTTACCTCTATTCAAATTATAACATAGTATCTTTGTTAGCCTATTAATACAAAATATGTTCTATAATGATTAAACAAATGGAGGTGTAATTATGTCTTTTGTTAAAGGAAAATTTTTGGCCTATGGCTTCTTACTTGGAACGGCTGGAGTTAAGATTTTATCAAGTAGAGATGCTAAAAAAGTTTATACTCATGTGACTGCTGCATGCATGCGTGGTGCTGATAGTGTTATGAAGACAGCACAAACAATTAAGGAAAATTGCTTAGATATCGGAAATGATGCAAAGGCTATCAACGATGTTCGTGCTAAAGAGGAAAGAGAAAGAATTATTGAGGACGCTAAAGCAATTTTAGCTAGTGAAGAGAAATAGTTTAAAGTGGCATTTAGTTGCCACTTTTTTCGGAGTAATTTATGAAGTGTATTATTCTACATGAGTCAAAGGGCTTTTTAAGAGTACATGTTAATGTGGTAAACATGACTTTGAATGAGGCTGATATTCTTGAAGAATATTTAAATAGAATAGATGGTATTAAGAAAGCTAGTGTAAGCCATCGAACAAGTAATGCGATTATTGAATTTTTTGATAATAGAGAAGGTATTATTAATTCTTTAGCTAATTTTAATTATGATACTTGTAATATTGTTGTCGATAATTCATCAAGAGCCTTAAATGTTGAGTATGAAGAGAAACTATACTGGCATATCTTCCAAAGAACTTTTAATACCTTGTTTTTGCCTATTCCAATTAGAACAGTTATTACAGCATTTAAGTCTATTCCTTTTATTGTAAAGGGCTTAAAATCACTGTTTAATGGCAAGATTGAGGTAGCGGTATTAGATGCGACAACTATTGGTGTTTCAATGATTAGAAACGACTTTTCAACGGCCGGCAATATCATCTTCTTATTAGGTTTCTCAGATATTCTTGAAGAATGGACGCATAAAAAATCAATTAGTGATTTAGCGGGTGCTATGTCTATCAATGTAGATAAAGTATGGACTATCGCAAGTGATGGCAGTGAAGTACTAGTTTCTATTAAGGAAATCGAAAAGGGCGATAAGATTGTTGTTAGAACAAGCAATACTATTCCATTAGATGGTGTTGTAGTGGATGGTGAAATGAGCGTCAATGAGTCTAGTATGACAGGCGAATCTTTACCGGCCACAAAAAGAAACGGTAGTAGTGTTTATGCGGGCACGGTTGTTGATGAGGGACAATGCGTAATTGAAGTAAAAAACACTAGTGGAAAAGGAAGAGTTGATGCGATTATTAAGATGATCGAAGAAAGCGAAAAACTTAAATCGCAAGCTGAATCTAAGGCTGTACATTTAAGTGACAAGCTTGTTCCTTATTCTTTTGTTTTAACAGGTGCTGTCTATTTATTTACAAGAAATGTTACTAAAGCTTTAGCGGTTTTAATGGTTGACTATTCTTGCGCTTTAAAGCTTTCAATGCCAATAAGTGTTTTATCAGCTATAAAGGAAGCTAGTTATAATCATATTTCTATAAAGGGTGGAAAATTCTTAGAGGCCATCCATGAAGCTAATACAATTGTCTTTGATAAGACAGGAACTTTAACTTATTCTACGCCTACCGTATATAAGGTAGTGCCATTTGGCGAATATGATGAAAAAGAAACCCTTCGTCTTGCGGCATGCCTTGAGGAACATTTCCCTCACAGTATAGCTAATGCGGTAATTGAAAAGGCTAAACAAGAAAATCTTTTCCATCAAGATGAGTTACATGCCAAGGTTGAATATTTAGTAGCCCACGGCATTGTTAGTACTATTGATAATAAGCGTGTAATAATTGGCAGCTATCATTTTGTCTTTGAAGATGAAAAGTGCACTATACCAAACAATAAACAAGAATTGTTTGATAACTTGCCTGATGAATATAGTCACTTATATATGGCGATTGATGGCAAGCTAGCGGCTGTTATCTTAATTGAAGATCCAATTCGTAAAGAAGCTAGAGAAGTTATTTCTAAGCTTCATACATTGGGTTTTGATAAGGTTGTAATGATGACGGGAGATTCTTTAAGAACAGCTAAGGCAGTGGCTTATAAAGTAGGTGTTGATGATTTTAAGGCGGAAGTACTTCCTGAAGATAAGGCTAACTTTATTAAGGAAGAACATAAGTTAGGCAGGAAGGTTGTGATGGTTGGTGATGGTATAAATGATTCACCAGCTTTATCAGAGGCTGATTGTGGTATCGCGGTAAGTGATGGGGCGGCTATTGCTAGAGAGATTGCGGATATAACAATTAGTGAAGATAATTTATATTCTTTATTAACTTTAAAAGAATTATCGGATGCCTTGATGGATAGAATTCATAGTAATTATCGTCTTATCATGGGCTTTAATTCGGGACTTATTGTCTTGGGGGTATTTGGCATATTAGGTAGTACAACAACAGCTTATCTGCATAATGCCTCGACACTTCTTATTTCTATGCATTCAATGACTAATTTGTTAAAAGATTAAGAAATTGCTTCAAGTAACTATTGCTTGAAGCTTTTTTCTACTATAATTTATATGTTTAGGAGGATGGTGTATATGAAAGGTAATATGACGCAAGGCAGTCCATTTAAACTTATATTAGCTTTTTCTATTCCTTTATTATTGGGCAATTTATTTCAACAATTTTATAATATCGTGGATACGGCAATCGTTGGCCAAACATTAGGCAGTGTAGCTTTAGCGGGCGTCGGTTCAACAACTAGTGTACAATTTTTAGTTATTGGCTTTTGCCAAGGCCTTACTCAAGGTTTTGCGATTTTAGTAGCTCAAAGATTTGGGGCTAAAGATATTGATGATTTAAGAAATTATGTTTTTAATAGTATTGTTTTGACAGCAATCTTTGCGATTGTTATTACGACTTTGACTGTTTTTCTTACACCCAATATCTTGTCTTTATTAAGTGTAAATGCTGAAATATATGATTATTCTTATCAATATATCGTTGTGATTTTCATGGGCATTCCATGTACCCTTTTATATAACTATTTAAGCGCTATTTTAAGAGCTATCGGTGATTCTAAGACACCATTCTATTTTTTAGCTTTTTCTGCCATCTTAAATATTTTCTTAGACTTTTATTGCATTCTTGTTTTAAATTGGGGAACAGCCGGCGCAGCTATTGCGACAGTATTCTCACAAGGTGTTAGTGGCATCTTATGTTTGATCTTGATTATTAGTAAATTTGATACCTTACATCCTAAAAAGGAGAATCGTAAGTTATCTGGTAAACATATTAAGGCATTATGCACAAATGGTTTACCGATGGGCTTTCAAATGTCAATCATTGCGATTGGTTCAATGGTTATGCAAGCAGCCAATAATGGCTTAGGTACCGTTTATGTTTCAGCCTTTGCTTCAGGAGCTAAAATTAAACAATTGATGATGTGCCCTTTTGATGCCTTTGGTGGCGCATGTTCTACTTTCTTATCACAAAACTATGGAGCCTTAAAGATGGACCGTATCAAAGAAGGCTTTAAGACTTCACTTGAGATTACTTTGGTATATGGCATATTTGCGGGAGTAATATTATTCTTATTTGGAAGAAATTTAAGTATGTTGTTTCTTAAGGCCGATGAAACGTTGGCTCTTGATGCTTCCTATAAGTATTTAAGAAGAATGGGCTATTTCTATACAATTTTGGGTAGTGTAGTTATTACGAGAATGGCTTTACAAGGTTTAGGATACTCATTTAGAGCGGTTGTAGCTGGAATTATCGAGATGATTGCCCGTACTATTGTGTCTTTTACTTTTGTATCAAAATTTGGTTTTGATGCGATTACCTTTACTGATCAAGTAGCTTGGATTACCGCTTTGATGTATCTACTCCCAATGTTTATTTATTCTTATAAACATGTAAGTAGAACAATTGAATTTGATAAAAAGTATATGGAGAAGACAAGTGATTAAGGCTTTATTATTTGACATGGATGGTACCCTTTGTGATTCCGAGAGATATTATACAGAAGGCACTTATACTTGGCTTTCACGTTTTGTAAAGGTTAATAAGTCTAATATTTATCATATTGTTGGCTTAAGTATGGATGATACTTATAATTATTTAGCTAGCATTAGTGGTTTAGATATGGACTTTATTAAACAAGCGAATGAACATTATTTTAATGTTGAAAATGTTATTAATTATAATGATTACTTATTTAATGATGTTAAGGACGTCTTATTTACTTTAAAGAAGAATAATTATAAATTGGCTCTTTGTACAGTGAGTGATAAGTATTTATTAGATAAATTTATTAAGGATTGTGGGCTAGAGGATGTCTTTGATGTCTTACTTTCTAATGATGATATTAGTATGCCAAAACCTGATCCTGAGATATATTTGGATGCTTTAAAAAAATTAAATGTAAAAAATAATGAGGCAATAATTGTGGAAGACTCGTATAATGGTATATTGTCAGGGAAAAGGGCAAATTGTCTTACTTATGCAAGAAATAGCAGACAATATGGTATTGACCAAAGTAAGGCTGATTTTATTTTTAGTGATTTAAAAGAAATATTAGATAGATTATGAAACATACTTTAAGAATTATTTTTTATATGAGCTTGCATATTATGCTAGCTTTAGCGATGGCGGTTAAGGATAAAAATGAGAGTATCATGGCCTTTTCTTTAGCTGTTATTTCTTTAGTATTGTTTCTAATTATTAGACCAAGTTTTAGTGAATGGGCTGAAGGATGTGGACGCAGAATTTGGTTTTATTATTTTGGGGCCGCTTTCTTTGTATTAGTTTCTTTATCCGGTAGACTAACTAGCGCAGGTGATTGGGAAGATATTGTAAGCTTTACATGGTGGCTTCGTTTTTTAGCTTGTTTATTACTTATTAAGGCTATTTTTGGCGTTTATGTAAATAATAAAGTAAGATACCAAAAAAAGCTTGTATACTTACATCAAACAACACTTGAAAAAAGAGATTAGTATATGGAAAATATCAAATTTTTAAGGGAACATTTAAGGGGGCAAAGATTACGTTTATTTTTTGTGATTATTTTTGTCATCCTTTCTTCAATTATTTCTTTATTATCGAGTTTAGTAATAAGTTATACGATTGATAGCGTAATTGATAATAAAGATACTACTAATAACTTATTATTGTTTCTTGAAAGAAGCCTAGGTGGCAAAGGTTATATTAGAGAGAATCTATACTTATTGGCTATAGTACTTGTGGTAATAGCTTTTTTAAGTGCCTTATTTATGTTTCTTAGATACTACAATCAAACAATTGTAGCTGAAAATTTAAATCGTAATATTAAAAATCATTTGTTTACCCATATTGAGCATTTACCATTTAGTTATCATAAGAAAGTTAAAACAGGTGATTTAGTTCAAAGATGTACTAGCGATGTAGATAAGATTAGAACTTTCTTTTCTGGGCAACTAGAAGAGATTGTAGCTACTTTAAGTAGTGCAATATTTGCCCTTATTGTCATGTTTTCTTTAAACAAGAAACTTTCTTATATTGTTTTAGTTACCTTTCCTATTATCTTTGGAATTTGTTATTACTTTTTTAAAGTAATACAAAAACAATTTTTAGCTTCTGATGAAAAAGAGGCTGTTTTAACAGTTGAAATAGGTGAGGCTTTAAATGGCGTTAGAGTTATTAAGGCTTTCAATAGAGAAAAGTATGAGCTTGAAAAGTTCTTGAAGTCTAGCGATGAATATAAAAATGTTACAAGTAAAATGATTGTTTCTTTAGGCTATAACTGGGGCTTTAGTTATATGGCTTGTATGCTTGGTGTATTACTGGTGGTTATTATTGGCATAAGACTTGTATCAAATGGTGAGATTACAACGGGTAATTTTTTAGTTTTTATAACTTATGAGACAACTATTTTGGCTCAAATTAGAAATATGGGCCGTATCTTATCGGACTTCGGTAAGGTAATGGTATCTTGCAAGCGTCTAATAGAAGTATTGGATGAAAAGGCTGAAGACTTGGAAAGTGGTTTAACTCCTGATTTAAATGGCGATATTATCTTTGATCATGTTTGTTTTAAATATGATGATAGTGATGAATATATTTTAGATGATATTAATTTAGATATTAAAAAGGGCGAGACGGTTGCGATTGTTGGTCCTACAGGATGTGGCAAGTCAAGTTTAATTCATTTACTAGATAGATTATATGATTGTACAAGTGGTAAGATTACGATTAATGGATATGATGTCAATGATATTGCCAAGGGGTATTTAAGAAAGAATGTAGGCGTTGTCTTACAAGAGTCTTTCTTATATTCAAAGACTATTTATGACAATATCAAGACAAGCAATGTTGATTTAGATTATAAGGCCATTGAGAAGGCTTGTAAGATCGCTTCAGTTGATGAGGTAATTAAGGAATTTGATAATGGTTATAAGACGATTGTTGGTGAAAAGGGTGTTACTTTATCAGGTGGCCAAAAACAGCGTATTGCGATTGCTAGAACGATTGTTAATAATACACCAATTCTAGTTTTTGATGATTCTTTAAGCGCTGTTGATGCTAAGACGGATAGTGAAATTAGAAATTCTTTAAGAGTCTTTGGCAAGGCTAGTACGATGATTATTATTACTCAAAGAATAGCTAGTGCTAAGGATGCAGATAAGATTGTTGTTTTAGAGGATGGCAAGATTACAAGTGTTGGTAAACACGCTGATTTAATTAAGAAAGATGGTTTATACAAGCGTATCTATGATATTCAAAATATGAATGTAAAGGAGAGTTTAAATGTCTGAACGTTTTAAGGAACAAGACTTTTCAAATGAAGGCTTAAATCTTTCGATGTGGAAGAAGATTTTTGTGATATTTAAACCATATTTTAAGTATATTGCGATATTAATGTTTCTAAATACTTTGATAGCTTTATCGGATGTTGTATTACCAATATTAAATAAGAATGCACTAGATAATTTTGTTGGTGAAACAAGTGATTTAGAAATTGTTAATTTTGCCTTAATATATCTTTTGATTATTGTGTTAACTACTTTATGTCATATTTTCTATTTTAAGGTGGCGGCTAAAACAGAAATGGGCTTTTCTTACGATTTAAGAAAAGAATTATTTATAAAACTACAAAATCTATCTTTTTCTTATTATGATGTAACGCCAAGTGGATGGCTAATGTCACGTATGACTTCGGATATCTTTAGATTATCGGAAATAATTACTTGGTCATTTGCGGAATTGTTTTGGGGACTTCCTTTGATGATATTCTTAACCGTTGTTATGTTTAGATATAGTGTGAAACTAACATTAATGGTTCTTGTGATAGTACCTATTTTGGCGGTTGTGGTATTCTACTTTCAAAAGCGTATTATGCGCAATTATAGAGAAGTTAGAAAGAGTAATTCTATTATTACTAACGCCTTTAACGAGAGTATAAACGGAGCTAAAACAAGTAAGACTTTAGTTTTAGAAGATAGTAATTTTAATGAATTTAAAAAGGATACTGATAATTTCTATGATGTATCTTTTAAGGCTGGTAGATTATCTAGCATCTTTAGACCACTTGTGGTGTTTATTAGTTCAATATCTTTAGCTTTTGTGATTTGGATGGGCGGAAGGCTTGTGTTTGATAAAGTATTAAGCTTTGGTGTGTTATATATGTTTATTACTTATTCCCAACAATTTTTTGAACCTCTTAGAACAATCGCTATCCTTTTCCAAGATTTCCAAATGGCTCAAGCTAGTGGCGAGCGTATTGTTTCTTTATTGGAAAGCGAAGTTGATATCAAAGATAGCCCTGAGGTAATTGAAAAATATGGCACAATTTTAGAGCCTAAAATAGAAAATTATGAAGATATAAAGGGTGATGTGGAATTTAAGCATATTGATTTTAAATATAAGAATGGTCAAGAAGTATTAAAGGACTTTAATTTAAAGGTTGAAGCAGGCAAGACAGTTGCGATCGTTGGTGAAACAGGTGCTGGTAAAAGTACAATTGTAAACTTACTTTGTCGTTTTTATGAGCCTACCGGTGGTGAGCTTTTAATTGATGGCATAGATTATAGAGAAAGATCATTAGGTTGGTTGCACTCAAAGCTTGGTTATGTTTTGCAAGCTCCACATTTGTTCGAGGGAACAATTGAAGATAACATTCGTTATGGTAATCTAGATGCATCCAAGGAAGAAATTATCGAAGCAGCCAAACTAGTTAATGCGCATGACTTTATTATGTCTTTTAAAGATGGCTATGATACTTTTGTGGGTGAGGGCGGTAGCAGACTTTCTACTGGCCAAAAACAACCTATTTCTTTTGCCAGAGCGCTACTAGCAAAGCCTTCGATTTTTATTCTTGATGAGGCTACAGCTTCCATTGATACAGAAACGGAAAAAATTATTCAGTTTGGTATTGAAAATATTATGAAGGGCAAGACTTCTTTTGTCATAGCTCATAGATTAAGTACGATTGTTAATGCGGATAGAATACTCGTAATTGATAAGGGCAAGATTATTGAAGATGGTGATTTTAAGAAGCTTATGGATCAAAAAGGCAGATTCTATAAGTTATATACTAATCAATTTAATGAAAGTTTAGAGAGGATGGATTTTTAATGTTTAGAAAGATGCGTCGTTTTAAACAAGAGATGAGTAAGGAAGAATGTGAAAGAGTATTACATGACTCTAAAAGAGGAATTCTTTCTTTAAATACTAACGATTATCCATATGGAGTACCTCTAAGCTATTACTATAGCGATGGAACTATTTATTTCCATGGTGCAAAAGAAGGATATAAGCTTGATTGTATAAAGAATAATCCTAAGGCTTGTTTTACAGTGATTAGTGAAGATACAAGTAAAAAAGATTCTTGGATTTGTCACTTTGATAGTGTTATGGCTTTCGGTGATATTGAAATAGTAAGCGATAAAGAAGAATGTTTAAAGATATGTAAAGATATCGCTTTACATTTTACTAATGATATTAATTATATTAATGATGAACTTAAAAATGGCATTGATAGAGTTACTTGTCTTAAGCTAAAGATAGAACATTTAAGTGGTAAACATATAAAAGAGTCTTAAAATTATCATTAGTCAACAATACCGTCTTTATCCAAAAATAATTAATTTGCATTTTATGATAACATTGAGGTATGAAAAAGATTGATATAGGTAATCCAAATTTTGAAAAATTAATAGAAAGCAACAATATTTATGTTGATAAGACAAAGTACTTATATAATCTATTAAATGATGGCGGTACCTATTATTTTTGCTGTCGTCCTAGACGCTTTGGAAAGACACTAACAATCAATACTCTTGAAGCTATTTTTAACGGTAAAAAAGAGCTTTTCAAAGGGCTATATATTTATTCTACAGACTATATTTGGAAGAAGTATCCTATTATTCATATTGATTTTGGCAAATGTGGTGCAACAAGTAGTGAAGAATTTTCCGCTTGGCTAAACAATAAACTAGATGACATTGCCCTAGGATATAATGTATCCTTGCCTGAATCCGTTTACTATACTAAGCTTGATAGATTAATTATTGAATTATCTAAAAAAGATAGTGTCGTAATTTTAATCGATGAATACGATAAGATGTTGTCAAATAACATATATAATCTTGAAGTAGAAAAGATAAGAGACGTATTAAGATCTTTTTTTGAAGTTATTAAAGCTTCTTATAATAATCTAAAATTTGTCTTTATAACAGGTGTTACTAAATACTCTAAAGTAAGTATCTTTTCTTCAATGAATAATCTAAGAGACTTATCTACAAGTGAAGAATATGAATTGATGTTTGGATATTGCCAAGAAGAACTAGAAACATACTTCGCCGAGTATATAGAAGACGGTGTTAATAAGACCGGTTTAAGTAAAGCGGAATATCTAAATAGGTTAAAAATGAAATACGATGGTTATCGTTTTACTAGTAATGGACAAGCTGTTTATAATCCTGTTTCAGTAGGAAGCTTCTTTGTTAATGGGGGCAAATTATTTAACAACTATTGGATTGAGACTGGAAACAGTAAATTACTTGTGGACATTGCCAAAAGAGTTAATTTCAACATTGATACAAGCTTAAATGAACCGCTTAGCGATGACGACATTACATTTTTTGACATCGTAGATATCGCTTCTAGCTCTGTTAACCTTATGCAATATAAATCGCTTTTATTACAAAGTGGTTATTTAACGATTAAGAAAACAGAAGATGAAGGACATACACTGTTCTTGGACTATCCCAATACTGAAGTCAAATCAGCTTTTGCTTCTATAATGCTTAATGTATATTCTGACAGTCAAATTAATCTTAATTCTGTAAGACTTAAAAACGCTTTTGAAGAGAGAAACATCGAAAAAGCAATGACTATTATCAAGTCATATTTTTCAAATATTTCATATTCTTTAACAAGCACTAGTAATGAAGCGGATTATCATTTGATGCTACATTGTATGTTGTTGGCTATCGATGCTGATATCAATGTAGAAGTACTAACGAACAAAGGAAGAATTGATGGTGTTTTAAAAACCAAAGATACAATCTATGTCATTGAACTTAAAAAAGATAAGAGTGCTGATGTCGCTTTAGAACAAATAAAAGATAAGGGCTATATAGAAAAATACAAAGCATGGGAAAGCGATAGTATAAATTACGAAATACGTTTACTTGGCATTAACTTTAGTTCTAAGGATAAGAACATAAGTGAATGGAAGGAAGAAATATTTAAGTAAAAGGTCTTGGAAAATTTGACTCTTTAAAAAAGTTGCTTGAATTTAAAAAATATTGTAGTAAGATTATTTTATAAACGTTAAGGATGAACTAGTAACTTGATTCCCCATACTTTAGAGAGACTGTGGTTGCTGAAAACAGTTGTATGTAATCTTGTGAATTCCTCATCTCATGTTAGACATTGAACTTTAAGTAGATGTGCTCGGTTGTCTCCGTTATAGGACTAGACCATGTTGGTGGTTAAAGAGGTTGGTATAGCAATATATTAACGAATAAAGGTGGTAACGCGAAGACTCACTCGTCCTTTGACTGGTGAGTCTTTTTTTGTTGGAGGGAATATAAAATGAAAAAAATTATTGTGATGTTGTTGTCTTTATTGATGGTACTTACTTTAGGTGCTTGTTCATCTAATGAAAGTTCTAGCTCTAATGAAGAGTCTGCTGATAAGACTACTTACAAGGTAGGTATCTTACAACTTATGACTCATGGTTCTTTAGATGAAGCAAGAGAGGGTATGAAAGATTATTTAGCTAGTAAGGGCTATGTTGAGGGTGAAAATGTTGAATATGTTTATCAAAATCCAGAAGGTGATCAATCTAACTTATCAACAATGGCTGATAGTTTAATCAATGATAAGTGTGATGTTATTGTGGCAATCGCTACAAGTCCTGCTCAAGTTTTGATGCAAACAAATATTGATACGCCAATTGTTGGTACAGCTATTACTGATTATGTTGGCTCAGGTTTAGCTGAATCTGATGAACATCCTGGTGGCTATGTAACTGGTGTTAGTGATTATTTCTCAAGTGATAAACAAGTTGAATTAATTCAAGAGTTAGTATCAGGTGTTAAAAAGGTTGGCGTTCTTTATACTTCAAGTGAAACAAATTCGGAGATTCAAGCTAATGAAATGGTAAGTGCACTTGAAAGTGCTGGTATTGATGCTGTTGTAAAGACTACACCAGATAAGAATTCTACAAGCGAGACTATTACGGCTTTAGCTAAGGAAGGTGTAGAGGCTATTTATATCCCTACTGATAACAATTTAGCTGCTTCTATGGGGAGTGTACTTCAATCAGTAGAAGAATATGGACTTCCTGTTGTGGTTGGTGCTACGGCAATGGTTACTGATGGTGGTTTAGCTAATGTTGGTGTTGATTACTACAATATTGGCCAATTAACTGGTGAACTTGTTGTTAAGATTCTAGAAGGTGCTAATCCTGCTGATTTACCAATTGTTTATCAAAGCGAAGGCGCAATTAATTATAATTCAAAGGTAGCTGAAAGAATTGGTTATGAAATTCCTGCTTCTATTATTGAAAAAGGAACTGATTTAGGTGCTGAATAATGTCAATAATTATTTCAGCTTTATCGCAAGGCTTGCTTTGGGCAATTCTTGCGATCGGTGTTTATTTATCATATAGATTCTTAAATATATCAGATTTAACAAGTGAGGGTTCATTTACTCTAGGTGCTGCTGTTTGTGCTAGCTCAATTGTTAATGGACTAAGTCCTATTACTTCTACCTTACTTGCACTTGTTGCAGGAAGTTTAGCAGGACTAGTTACAGGTATCTTACATACTAAGTTTAAGATGCCAAGTCTTATTGCCGGCATTCTTTCAATGACTGGTTTATATTCGATTAATCTAAGAATCATGGGTAAGGCTAATATTCCGCTTACTAATAGTTCTACTTTACTAACTAATCTAAAGAATTTACTAGGATTAAGTAGAGATAGAGAGGCAGCTATTTATTTAGGACTTATCGTATGCGTGATTGTTATTGCACTACTTGTTTGGTTCTTTAATACTGAATTTGGTTTCTCAGTCGTGGCTACTGGCAATAACGATAAAATGATTAGAGCCAATGGCGTTGATTCTGATAAGACAATTATTGCAGGATTGATGTTGTCAAACGCTTTAATTGCTTTAAGTGGCAGCTTGGTTGCTCAATATAATGGCTACGGCGATGTAACAATGGGTATTGGCGCTATTGTTGTTGGTTTGGCTAGCGTCATAATTGGCGAAGTATTATTTAAAGATGGCAAGTTTGTAGTTTGCTTAACTGGCGTAATGATTGGTTCAATCATTTACCGTTTAATTGTAACTTTCGTTGTTAATTCTAATTTTATTTCGGCCAATGATATGAAATTATTTACGGCTGTTGTGGTTGCGGTTGCGATTATAGTAGCTAATAAGGGAGGTAAGAAAGTTGTTTAAAGTAGAAAACTTATATAAAACTTTTGAAGCTAAAAGCGCAAATGAGATTCATGCGATAAATGGCGTAAATCTTACTATCAATGACGGCGACTTTATTACCGTAATTGGGTCTAATGGTGCTGGTAAATCGACTTTATTAAACTTATTATCTGGTTCAACAATTTGTGATTCAGGTAAGATTTATATCGATGATTTGGATATTACTAAACTTCCTGAATATAAAAGAGCGAAATATGTTGGTAGAGTTTTCCAAGATCCACGCGTTGGTACTTGTCCTGATTTATCGATTGTTGAAAATATGTCTATCGCTAAAAGAAGAGGGCAAACTAGAACTTTAAAACTTGGTATGCGTAAGGCTGAAAAAGAAGAATATATCAATGATTTAAAGACTTTAAATTTGGGACTAGAAGAAAGACCTAATACAAAGGCTGGTTTATTGTCTGGCGGTCAAAGACAAGCGTTGACACTTCTTATGGCTACTTTAGTAAAACCAAAGCTACTTTTATTAGATGAACATACAGCTGCCTTAGATCCTAAGACTGCTTCGGTAGTTTTAGCTAAAACAGAAGAAATTATTGCCAAGAATAATCTAACAGCTTTTATGGTTACACATAATATGAAGGATGCTTTAAAGTATGGCAATCGTATTATTATGATGGATAAGGGCAAGATTGTATTAGATATAAGTGGTGAAGAAAAGAAAAAACTAACAGTAACTGATTTACTTAAGATGTTTGAAAAGGTTACTGGTAGTGAAATAGTTAATGATAATGTATTATTGTCAAATTGATAGACGGATGTGAAAATATCCGTTTTATTTTGTTTTTTAATTATTACTGGTCTAAATGTGGATAAAAAAGTGAGATTTAGACAGGTAATAATTTTATTCTTCTTTTAAAATTGTTATAATAAAACTATGGAAAAGCTAATTGGAAGAGAAAGAGAATGTGAACGATTAAAAAGATGTTTAGAGACCGATACTGCTCAACTTGTAGTTATATATGGTAGAAGACGTGTTGGGAAGACATATCTTGTTAATCATTTTTTTAAGGATAATATTGATTTTAAAATTACTGGGGCTTATGGGCAATCAAAACAAGTTCAATTAAGAAACTTTTATGACGAATTAAATAGAAGATATAAAAATAATTGGAACGTTCCTAAAGATTGGATTGAAGCATTCAATTATTTAAGAGAATATATTGAGACACTATCTAAAAAAGATAAGCATGTATTTTTTATAGATGAAATGCCTTGGTTGGATACACATAAATCCGGTTTCCTTGCGGCTTTTGAATATTTCTGGAACGATTATGGTTCAAGCAAAGATAATCTTATGTTTGTAATTTGTGGTTCAGCTACCTCTTGGATGGTTGATAAAATCGCTAACAACAAAGGTGGGCTATTCAATAGGCAAACATGCAGAATTTATTTGGAGCCTTTTACATTAGCACAAACAAAAGAGTATCTACAAGGCCAAAATATTTTTTGGTCTGATTACGATATAGCGGAGTGTTATATGATTATGGGAGGTATTCCTTATTACTTAAGCTTGCTTGATAGTAGTGTTTCTTATGTAGAAAATATCGATAATTTATTCTTTAGAAAAAAGGCTGAACTTTGGGATGAGTTTGATCATTTATACCAAACGTTATTTAAAAACAGTGATAAGTATATTCAAATAGTCGAATGCTTATCAAATAAGCGTAGTGGCTATACAAGAAACGAAATAGCTAAAAAGACCGATATAAAGGAAAATGGTAAATTAAGTAAGATGCTTGATGATTTAGTTAACTCGGGGTTTGTTAATGTATCTTCTTTCTATGGAAATAAGAAGAAGGAAGCATTATATGAATCTTCAGATTACTATACTAATTTCTATTTTAGATTTTTAAAAGATAATCACGGCAAAGATGAACATTATTGGAGCAAGGCTATTGATAATCCATCAAGAAAGAGTTGGGCTGGTTTTACTTTTGAACAATTATGTAAAAATCACGTTAAACAAATAAAAATAAAACTTGGAATTTCTGGTGTTTTAACCGATGAATATATTTGGTATAAGAAAGCTGATGAAGAATTAGGTATAAGTGGTGCACAAATCGACTTATTAATTGAGAGAAGAGATAGAATAATTAATTTGTGCGAAATAAAATTTTGTTCAAATGAATTTATTATTGATAAAGATTATGATTTAAGGCTTAGAAATAAGATTGAGACATTTAGAAGTAGTACATCTACAAAATATGGCTTACAACTTACAATGATAACTACTTACGGCGTAAAGAATAATAAATACAGTAGTCTAGTCGGAAGTCAAGTGACATTAGAAGACTTATTTAAATAATTATTACTGGTCTAAATGTGGATAAAAAGTGAGATTTAGACAGGTAATAATTAAGTTTATATCTTGAATTTCTTGTTTAATTTTTCCTTATTCTCGTATTTGTTCTATTTTGAGAATTGTAATTGTAAGAATAAATAGAATTGCGCTTATTTGCTAGTTCTTAATACTGGTTTTTCGTTAGGCACTAAAAAACTATATGATAATGAAAGAAAATAATCATTTTTTCATTGATAATGAAATATTTTACATATTCTTTATGAAAAAATAATACAATATTGTTTGTTAGCAATTTGTTTACTAGAGGTGTTTTATGAAGAGAATATGGGAAAGTATAGAACAGGATGCATGCGGTATAGGTACTATCGTTAATATTGATGGGCATGTTGACCACAATGTATTAGATGATGCACTAAAAATCGTTGAAAAGCTAGATCATCGTGCGGGGCATGATGCCAGTGGCAAGGTTGGCGATGGTGTTGGTATCCTAACTCAAATTTCACATAAATTCTTTTTAAAAGAATGTAAGAAGATTGGTATCGACTTAAAGGATGAGAGATCCTATGGTGTTGGTATGTTCTTTTTACCACAAAAGTCTTTAGCTTGTACCTTTGCGAAAAGAATGTTTGAAGTAATTGCGGCCAAAAACGGTTTAAAAGTATTAGGTTGGCGTAAGGTTCCAGTTAATTCAGAAATATTGGGCGAAAAGGCTGTAGAATGCATGCCTAATATTGAACAGGTTTTTGTTGAAAAGCCAAAAGATATAAATAAGGGTATTGAGTTTGATCGTAAATTATATATTATAAGAAGAGAATTTGAACAAGGTAGTGAAGATACTTATGTTTGTTCCTTGTCTTCACGTACCATTGTTTACAAGGGCATGTTTCTAGTTAATCAATTAAGAGCCTTTTACAATGATTTAAATGATTTAGACTATCAAACAGCTATCGCAATTGTGCATTCACGTTTTTCTACTAACACTAATCCTAGTTGGCAAAGAGCTCATCCATATCGTTTTATTGCCCATAATGGTGAAATTAATACTATAAGAGGCAATGTAGATAGAATGTTTGCTAGAGAAGAAACTATGTCTAGCGACTTATTAAAGGATGATTTAAATAAAATATATCCGATTGTTAATACTGGTGGATCAGATTCGGCAATGGTTGATAATACGCTAGAATTTTTATATTACAGTGGTATGGACTTACCTTTGGCTATGATGCTGATGATTCCTGAACCATTTAAACATAACCAGGCAATGGAGTCTAATAGAAGAGACTTCTATCATTACTATGCAACAATGATGGAACCTTGGGATGGCCCGGCGGCGATGATTTTTAGCGATGGTGATGTGCTTGGGGCAACGCTAGATCGTAATGGCCTAAGACCTAGTAGATATTATGTAACAGATGATGGAAGATTGATACTTGCTAGCGAGGTTGGCGTTTTGGATATTGATGAAGAACATATTATTAAAAAGTCACGTTTAATGCCTGGCAAGATGCTTCTAGTGGATACAATAGAGAAGCGTATTTTAAGTGATGAAGAGGTTAAACAAAAATATACTGATGCTAAGCCATATGGTGAATGGTTAGATATGAACTTACTTCATTTAGCCGATATTAAGATTCCTAATAAAAAGCCTATCGAATATAGTCAAAGTCAAAGAGATAAATTGTATAAGGTATTTGGTTATACCTATGAGGATGTTAAAAATGTTATCTTGCCGATGGCTACAAGTGGTGTAGAGCCTACTTGTAGTATGGGCAGAGATATTCCTCTTGCAGTATTAAATGATAAGCCAACTTCATTATTTGATTATTTTCATCAGCAATTTGCCCAGGTTACTAATCCTCCTATCGATTCGATAAGAGAGAAAGTTGTAACCGATACAACGGTTTATATTGGCAGTGATGGTAATTTATTAAAGGAAGCTAGTGAAAACTGTAGGGTATTAGAAGTTAATAATCCTATCTTAACTAGTTTAGATTTAATGAAGATTAGAACACTAAATAAAGAGGGTTTTGTTACAGCTGATATTTCTTTACTATACTATAAGCATACTTCTTTAAAGAAGGCTTTAGATGCCTTATGTGTAGCGTGTGATAGAGCTTATAATAAGGGCGCTAATATTTTGATATTGAGTGATAGAGGAATTGATGAAAACCATGTTGCTATCCCTTCTTTGTTGGCAGTAAGTGCTGTTGAAACGCATCTAGTTAATACAAAAAAGAGAACGAAAGTTTCTTTAATTATCGAAACAGGTGAGGCTAAAGATGTGCATGCGTGTGCTACTTTATTAGGTTTTGGCGCTCGTGCTATAAATCCTTATTTAGCTCAAGATTGTGTAGTGGAACTAATTGAAAAAGGCATGCTTAATAAAGATTATCATTCAGCTATTGACGATTATAATGAAGCCTTATTGTCAGGTATTGTTAAAACAGCTGCTAAGATGGGTATATCTTGTATACAGTCTTATCAATCTTCAAAGATATTTGAGGCATTAGGTTTAGATAAGGATTTTGTGGAAACATATTTCCCAGGAATATCTTGGAAAGTAGGTGGTTGCACAATTGATACTATTGAAGAGATGGTTATTAAAAATCATAATAAATCTTTTGATTCTTTGGGACTTGGTGTTGATACGACACTTGATTCAATTGGCTACCATGGTTTAAGAAGTAATGATGAGGCCAATGAGCATTTATATTCTCCTGATGTCATTGTAGCTTTACAAAAGGCGGTAAGAGATGGAAATTATGATGAATTTAAGGAATACACTTCTTTATTGCGCAATAAGAAGGCTCATACTTTACGTGACGAATTGGATTTTGATTTTAAAAATAGCCCTATTTCTATTGATGAAGTAGAGCCTGTTGAAAATATTGTAAAGCGTTTTAAGACGGGTGCTATGTCTTATGGTTCTATTTCTAAGGAAGCTCATGAGACAATGGCTATCGCAATGAATACAATAGGTGGTAAGAGTAATACTGGTGAAGGTGGCGAAGAAGAAGAAAGATTTAATACCATTAAAAACTCGGCAATAAAACAGGTAGCCTCTGGTAGATTTGGTGTTACGTCAGCATATTTAAATAGTGCAAGTGAAATTCAAATAAAGATGGCACAAGGTGCAAAACCTGGTGAAGGTGGCCATTTACCAGGTGTAAAAGTTTATCCTTGGGTTGCCAAGACCAGATATTCAACTCCTGGTGTATCTTTGATTTCACCTCCTCCTCATCATGATATTTATTCAATTGAGGATTTAGCACAACTTATCTATGATTTAAAAAACGCTAATCATAAGGCTCGCATTTCTGTAAAACTAGTTTCAGAAGCTGGCGTTGGTACGGTTGCTAGTGGTGTTGCCAAAGCGGGTGCCCAAGTAATTCTAATTTCTGGTTTTGATGGAGGAACGGGTGCTGCACCTTTATCTTCAATTCACCATGCGGGTATGCCATTGGAACTAGGAATTAGCGAGGCTCAACAAGCCCTAATTGAAAATGGTTTAAGAGAAAAGGTCATCATTGAAACCGATGGCAAACTAATGAGTGGAAGAGATGTAGCTATCGCTTGTTTATTAGGCGCTGAAGAATTTGGTTTTGCGACAGGACCACTTGTTTCAATGGGCTGTATGATGATGAGAGTATGTTCTAAGGATACTTGTCCATTTGGCATTGCAACACAAAATGAAGAGTTAAGAAAGCGTTTTAAGGGCAAGCCTGAATATGTAATTAACTTTATGAATTTTATCGCCCAAGAACTTCGTGAAATCATGGCTGAACTTGGTTTCCATTCTATTGATGAAATGGTTGGCCGAAACGATTGTTTAAAGGTAAAGGATGAAAGCAATATTCATTTAAATGGACTTGTTAAGACAAACTATTCTAATGCTAGTCATCGCCACTTTGAAAAGGGCGAGGAATTTGATTTCCATTTGGATAAGACAATTGATGAAAAAGAATTAATTCCAGCTTTCATGCCTTATATTGAAAAAAAGAAGAGCTATAGTTACACAATTGATGTTTCTAGTGTTAATCGTACAACGGGTACTTTGCTTGGTTCATTGATTAGTGAAAAGTGTGGTAATACTCTAAAAGAAGATACTTATGTGGTTAAGTGCAATGGTGGTGGTGGCCAATCTTTTGGTGCCTTTATTCCAAAGGGAATGTCATTATATTTAAAAGGTGACGCTAATGACCATGTAGGTAAAGGATTATCTGGTGGTAAGATTGTAGTTACACCAAGTGAAAAATGTAAGTTTGATCCAAGTGAAAACATCATTGTAGGCAATGTTGCTTTATATGGTGCTACAAGTGGTAAGGCTTACTTTGAGGGAGTAGCTGGCGAAAGATTCTGCGTAAGAAACTCTGGTGCCCAAGCGGTTGTTGAAGGATGCGGTGACCATGGCCTTGAGTATATGACCGGTGGTAAGGTTGTAATACTTGGCAAGGTTGGCAAAAACTTTGCAGCTGGCATGTCTGGTGGCGTTGCTTATGTGCTTGATAAGGATCATGATTTATATAAGAAGCTTAATAAGAGTCTTGTGAGTATGCAAGAAGTAAATGATAAATTGGATAGACAACAATTAAGGGAGATAATTGAGGATTATTATAAGGAAACTAGTAGTCCTAAAGCCGAGGAAATATTGGCTAATTATGATTGTTACGCTAATGAATTTAAGAAGATTGTGCCAAATGATTATGCAAAAATGTTGGCGGCTATATCGCATTTTGAGGAACAGGGAATAGATCATGAAACAGCTAAACTTGAGGCGTTTCAATTGATTAAGAAGGGAGCTTAATATGGGCAAGATGGATGGTTTTCTACTATATCAAAGAGAAGATAATAAGA
>CAVCDR010000078.1:0-33683 GCA_963601025.1 Agathobacter sp.
CCAGGTTAGGAGTTTCACCTAACTATTTAATATGCACCGAACCGGCGCACCATATCTATATTTTATATGAATTTATTAGATAATATTATTTCACTAAATTTTCACTATTTTTTCACTATTTTAGAAGTATTAAAAAAGATTGCCATATGACAATCTTTGTTCTCTAATAGTTTACAGCACAATATTTAATTGCTTTATAGCCCATGCCTTGATATTGGTCTAGAGCTTCTAGTAATAAATTTTCATGTGCATAAGTTCCAAGAAATTCAACACCACCTATTGGTGATTTTCCAAATAATTCATATCGCATATATTCAAATCCTCCTTTGGACAAATACTATTCTAGAGTCTTTGAATTGCTTTGCAATAGATTTTTCAATGAAAACGGTTCCTTTTTACAAGAAAACGGTTTCATTATTTCTTTAGCTTTTTAATGACATCTCCCGCAATTTGTTTAGGAATATATTTTGAGATATCGCCTCCAAAAGAAGCAATCTCTTTAGTAATACTAGAGCTTAAAAATGATAATTCAGGCTTAGACACCATTAAGTAAGTTTCAATATCTTTATTAAGCATCATATTACTGGTAGCTTGAGCAAGCTCATATTCATAGTCCGTTACCGCCCTAATACCCCTGATGATTACTTTACAGCCTAGTTTCTTGGCAATATCGACAGTTAATCCATTATCAGCGATAACTTTAACGTTTTTTAAATCGCTTGTAACTCTTTGAATAAAGTCCATTCTTTCCTCTAATGAGAAAGTGCAAGTCTTAGCTTTATTAATCATTATCGCAACATATAATTCATCAAAGGTCTCACTAGCCCTTCTAATAATATCTAAATGGCCTTCTGTAATAGGATCAAAAGTGCCTGGGTAAATAGCTTTAGTCATGGTTTTCCTTTCTGTAATACAGTAGCTTAGCTATGCCATATTTCTTTTCTTTATATAAGAGATAATCTTCTATTCTATCTTTTAAGACAACGTCTTTTTTTACTTCTACAATAATTCTAGCATTTTCCTTTAATAAATTATTTTCAACAAGTAATTTAAAAATGTTCTCATATTCATTAAAGGCATATGGTGGATCTATATAAACATAATCAAATTGTTCATGTAGCTTATTTAATAAGGCTACATAATCTAGATTATAGATATCACTAGTCTCGTTTATCTTACTAAGATTTAGTTTAATAATCTTACAAGCATCTTTATTTAAATCATTAAAGACAGTTTTTTTACAACCTCGAGAAATAGCTTCTATGCCTATAGCTCCAGATCCTGAAAACAGGTCTAGAAAACATGTTTCTTCATCTATATAAACACTAGAAAATAAGGCCTCTTTTACCATGTCTTTGGTAGGACGAGTAGATAATGAATCAATAGTTAAAAGAGGAGTTCTTTTATATTTACCCGCTATAATTCTCATTTTCTTTTTTCTCTCTTTGATACTTTATTATTTCGGCTTCACAAATACCGATGGAAATCATGGTTGCAAGTAAACTACTGCCACCAGAAGAAACAAGTAAAAGTGGTACACCAGTTAATGGGATAATACCGCTTACACCACCAATATTTAAGACAAAGTGAATAAATAAATAAGTGAATGTACCTGTTAAAACAAGCTTAGAGCTCATATTTTTCATTCTTGTTGAATAATAAATTAGCTTAACAAAGATAATGCCATAGGCAATCAAAATAGGTAAAAGGCCCCATACAACGCCCATTTCTTCAACAATAACTGGAAGAATAAAGTCGGTTGTAGGGTTTGGAAAGTTCATATACTTATGGATTGAATTACCATATCCTAGGCCAAACCAACCTCCTGTAGCAAATGATACAAGTCCCATAATTAAGTGGTAGCCTGTACTATATTGATAAGCAAATGGATTATAGGCAGCTAAGAAACGGCCAATTTTATAGTTTCCTGAAAAATGTTCTGATAAAAATTCATTAAAGGCTGGAACCATTGATAGTCCAACAGCTAAAATCATTAAGCCTACTATAAAAAGCATCCTTTTATGTATTTTAATTAGTTCTCTTTGTGGTGTTATTAGTAACATTACATAACAAATACCAGCTAATACAACTGCGCTACCTAAGTCTTTTTGCCATGCCAAGATTACTCCCGCATACAAACCGGCTTTTAGGCATGCATTTCTAAAAATAATAATATTTCTTTCACCATAGTCATTATTCATTATTTTAGAAATATAGAGAATCATATATACTTTCGCAAACTCACTAGGTTGCATAGATAAAGGACCAAGCCTAATCCAAGCATAGGCACCATAGGTTTCACCAAATAGTTTTGTTGAAAGCAATACCGCAAGTACTGCTACATAGCCATAATCGTAATACTTTAAGGGTACCCCCAAAAGATTAAAACGCGAGACTCCTATCATGCACACAATGCCAATTCCAAAGAATATAATTTGTCTACTTATAGCACGCGTAATAACACTTTGATCACCTGCACCTTCGCCCATGGCGGCAGAAGCTATCATAAATGAGCTGTAGATAATAAGGGCAATCGCTACTAAAATAAGTAATTTATCACAATAAGCTGGAAATAGAGCAAATCTTCTTCTAGGCTTTTTTTCTTTCTTTGGTTTTTTATCTATTTTTGTCTTTTTAGGAACATTCTTTTTAGGCATATAAAGATTTTATCATAAAGAAGAATGGTAAAAACTTAATAAATATTCAATGTTTGATTTGAAAATGTTGTATTATAATAAACGGTATGATTATAAATAACAAAACAATTATTAAAGATAATGATCCACTTATTAGACAAAGAAGCAAAGATGTTGCTTTGCCTTTAAGTGATGATGATAAACAATTACTTATGGATATGCATGAATATGTATATGAATCAACAATTGATGAGATTGCTGAAGAAAAGGACTTAAGACCGGCCGTAGGCATTTCAGCTATTCAAGTTGGTGTAGCTAAAAAGATGACGGCCATAATACTAAAAGATGAAGAAGGAAACGTTATCGTAGATTATGCTTTAGTTAATCCTAAAATCATTTCTAGTTCAATCGAAAAAGCCTATCTTAAGACAGGTGAAGGTTGTTTATCGGTAGATGGCAAACATGAAGGCTATATCTATAGATCAGCTAGAGTTAAAGTTAAAGGTTATGACCTTTTGACAGATAAGAATGTTGAGATTAAGGCCAATGGTTATTTAGCTATTGTCTTACAACATGAATTAGATCATTTTAGTGGCGTTTTATTTTATGATCATATTAATAAAAAGAACCCATTCTACGAAGATTTAGAAGCTTTTTGTATTGAATAAATATAATTTTTAAAATAAAATAAAATTGATTTTTGAGAATATATCATGGAGGACTAATGAAAGATAGGAAAGCCAATGCATATACTGGTGTTAATTATGATGTTAAGCATGATACTTTAGTCTACGCTTTAGGAGGTTTAGGCGAAGTCGGCAAAAACATGTATTGTTTTGAACAAGACGATGAAATAATAATTGTCGATGCAGGAGTTAAGTTTCCTGATGATGATTTATTGGGCGTTGAATATGTAATTCCAGATTATACACATTTAATAAAAAATCAAGATAAAATTAAGGCTTTAATTATCACCCATGGTCATGAGGACCATATTGGTGGTATTCCTTTCCTTTTGATGGCATGTAAGATTGATAAGATATATGCTCCTAGATTCGCTAAAGCTTTAATTGAAAAGAAATTAAATGAAAGAAGAAGAAAGTTTAATACCAAGATTATCGAAATAAATGAAGATAGTAGTATTTCTACTAATTATTTCAAAGTTGGTTTCTTTAATACTATCCACTCTATTCCTGATTCTCTTGGTGTTTTAATCAATACGCCTAATGGCCGTATTGTTGAAACTGGTGACTTTAAGTTTGACTTAACACCTGTTGGTGCAAATGCTGACTATCAAAAGATGGCTTATATTGGCGCAAGTGGTGTTACCCTACTAATGTCTGATTCTACTAACTCGGAGGTTGAGGGTTTCTCAATTTCGGAAAAGAAGGTAGCTCAAACAGTATTGGATATTACTAAAAAGACACCAGGTAGATTAATCGTTTCAACTTTTGCTTCTAACGTTAATCGTTTAGCACAAATTATTAAAGCTGCTCATGAATGTGGACGTAAAGTATTAGTTCTTGGTAGATCAATGGAAAATGTTGTTGAGATTGGTAAGCAATTAAAGACTATTGATGTTCCAGAGGATACTTTTATAACTCAGGATATTGTGAATACTTTCCCACCTGAAAAGGTTTGTATTGTATGTACTGGTTCACAAGGCGAAACTTTGGCAGCCTTAAGTAGAATTGCCAATGGTGTTCATAAATATATCAAGATTATTCCAGGTGATACTGTTGTTTTATCTAGTAATCCAATTCCTGGTAATGCCTTAAATGTTAGCGGCATTATTAATCAACTTGTTAGAAATGGCGCAAAAGTACTAGAAAATGCAACTTTCCAATCACTTCATACAACAGGTCATGCCTCAAGAGAGGAACAAAAACTTATGATGCAGCTAATTAAGCCAAAGTATTTTATGCCTGTACATGGTGAATATAAGATGCTTAAGCTTCATGCGGCTACAGGCAAGGAAGTTGGTATTCCTGAAGAAAATTGTTTTATTTGTGCAAATGGTGATGCCTTAGTACTTAGAGATGGTGAAATATTTAGATCTAATACTAGAATTCAAACTGATGCCATATATGTTGATGGAAGAGATGTATCAGGCCTTTCTACTTCGGTACTAAAGGACAGACAAATCTTAGCTGACAATGGTATGGTTGCGGTAGTAGTATGTATTGATTCTAGAGTTAATAAGATATTGTGTAAGCCAGGTATTGTTTCTAGAGGCTTTGTATATATCAAAGATAACCAAGAAATGATTAAGGAAGCTGAAGTACTTGTTTATGATGCTTTAAAGAGCGCAATGAAACAAAAAGTTACTTTCAATGACTTAAAGAATTGTATTAAGAATACACTTGAACCTTATTTATATTCAAAGACACATCGTAATCCAATTGTAATACCTGTTATCTTAAATAACGTTGAAGTATTAAAGAAAAGAAAAACAAAGTAGGCTACTCGCCTACTTTTCAAATACTTTGATTATTTTCTTTTTCTTGTCACCATATGGATGAAGCCTTAAGTTCAAATTAAATTTATTATGGCCAATTAGTACAGTTGAAGGATGAGAAAATTCTCTAAAGCCCCACTCTCCATGATAGGCTCCCATTCCTGAATGTCCTACGCCATTAAATGGCACGCCTTTTACCATTAATTGAATACATGTTTCATTAATACATCCAGATCCATATTGACTAGTAGCCATAACTTTTTTAGCCCACTTATAGTCTTTAGTAAATAAATATAAGGCCAAAGGATGTTCCCTATTTTCAATAGAATTAATTAAATCATCTATCTTATCATCTTCAAATTCTATTATCGGCAGTAATGGATTAAATAGTTCATGATTAGTAATCTCATCATCTAGCGTACATGGATAAATAATAGTTGGTTCAAACTTTAAAGTATCTCTATTGCCCTTTCCGCCATAGATAATCTTGTCTTTATACTTATTAACTTCATCTACACATTTAATAAACGCTTGTTCATTAATTAATTTAGGATACTCATCACTATTTAAGGCGTAACCTATTTGTTTATTTATAGCCTTAATTAGCTCATTGATAAAAAGTTTACTAATCTCTTTAGCTACCGCTACTTGATTGATATTAATGCATATTTGACCAGCGTTTAATATCTTTATAAAAGCTATCTTATTTGCTGCATCAACTAAATCCGCATCTTTTCTTACAATGGCAAAGTTACCCTGTTCTCCACCTAGTTCTAAAGCTACCGGTGTTAAATTATGACTAGCCATTTCTAATACATGTTTGCCAACACTAGGTGAGCCTGTATAGAATATCTTATCAAATCTTTCAGCTAATAATTTATCCGCAACATCATGCCCACCATTTATAACGCAAATATATTCTTCTTTAAAATGTTTATTTATAAGTTCTTTTAAAACTTCACTACTATATTTAGATTTAGAGCTAGTCTTTAGGATGACTGTATTGCCTGCCGATATACTTGCACATAGTACACCAATTGATAGTAAAATCGGAAAGTTAAAGGGACTAATTATCAAAGTAACGCCATAGGGTATCTTATATACTTTAGTCTTAACACTAGGAAAACACATTAAGCCTGAATAATGCGTTTCTGGCTTAGCCCATTTCTTTAAGCCTTTAATTGTTTCATTTATTTCTACAATGCAAGGACCAATATCAGTTAAATAGCCTTCAAAAGGCGATTTGTTTAAATCTTTAACTAAAGCCTCTTCAATCTTACTTTCATTTTCTATAAGCATCCTTTTAAGTGTTTTTAAAGCGTTTAAACGATAGTTTAAATCAAAAGTAACTTTACTGTTAAAGAATTCTCTTTGTTTAACTACAATACCATGTACATCTTCCATAATTAGTTACTACCTGTATTGCTTACTTTATAAACACAAGCTTTCTTACTTTCTGACCAAGTCCAATCTTTAGACTTCATATATTCCTCACAAGTTATTGCCTTATTAGTAGATTCTTCTATTACTTCATTAGGTATATAACCTTGTTTAGCTTTTACTTTAATTCTTAAGGTAATCTTATTATTAAAGTTATCAGCCTTTATATAATCTGGTTTAATTAAAGTGCCTTCAATAACTAATTCTTGCACATCATAGTTATTTGGATCAAATGAAGTAGTAAAGTAATTATTCCATTCAATAGCCAAAGAATCTTCTAAGCCACCTTCTAAGTTAACGGATACTTTAGCTGGTAGATTATAATTATCTACTATTGTATAACCTAAATCTTGTCCATATTCCACCTTATTTAAAGATAGTGCTTGTTCATATGATATTTCAGGATAATTAACATCATTTATAGACTTTAGATTATAGCTAATCGAAGTATCAGTGCCATCATAAATTACATCAAAGATAAAGTCTACATGATAAATAGATTCACCTTCATTTTGATAAACATATGTAGTGTAACCACTATTTTCATCATCTAGAATCACATCATCACCTAAAATATATGTTTCAGTAATAGCTAGATTTTTATCATTATTTTTCGTATTTAAAGTAGCTACATAAAGAGTATCGTATTGAACGCTAGTATCATTTTCATTCCAATTTATATTGTTTAAATCAAAATATTCAGTTACATCAGTCGTAGTGCCATTTGATAAAGTGGCGGTAACCTTACTAATAGTAGGTAAACTATCACCCACATTTAAGGATGCATTTTCAATAGTTAGCTTAGTAATAGTTGGATAATAATAAGTTGTTATATCAACATCCTTAGTTAAGCTTGTAACCGTCAATAAATATTCATCGTTTTCATGTTCTTTGATTTCTGAAGTTAAAGAATCATGACGATTATATTTATATCCTTCTATGATTGGTAAAGCAATATTAATATTAGTATCACCATAGTTATATATTAATGTTTTATATGGTTTTGCATTGTCAGGATTATTATCGGTTAAATTAGTATAAACATTAATTAGACAAATTGTATTATCAACCGTATAAGCATAGTATTCTTCATCACTTACTTCGTCGTCTACTTCAAACCATGTCTTTATGATATATGACTTTAAAGAACCTTTAGTAGCAGATAAAACAATTGGACTAGTATAAGTACCCTTATTTTCTTCTATATATGTATTGTCAGCATTTTCACTATATACAACATATTTGATAGTTGGCGTTATATCTTCAATATCATCAATAGATAATGTTACATTTAGTGATAATAAATCATTTTCACCAACAGTAATCTTATCCTTATTAACATCTAATACACTATATACATTTTCTTCAATATTAGACTTAACAGTTGGCACATCATCATCTTGGTAAGTTTCATCAACTAATAATATTTGATCTTCCAGACTTGTTAAAACAATATTTTGATTATTAGATATATCATCTTTCTTTTTAACTATGACAATAAACTTCGCCTTTACATCACCTACATTAATATTAGATGCAGCCAATGCATAGACATCTCTAGTAAATTCATAAGGATTGTCGCTACTTATTGCTTTACCATCATTGTCTACTAAACCAATTTCCTTAAATTTCTTAGTTAAATTGGCGTTAGTTAAATAACGTAATGCTACAGTTGTTGTATCGCCACTATTTAAAGTAGCCTTGCCAGTATACGCTTCTTTTAAGCCCTTAATTATATCTTTAGCGTCAGTTCCTTCTTCTACTTCAATGCTTGTATCAACAACACTCTTTAAAGAAGCACTCTTATCAGTTACATAAACAGTTACCGTAACACTATCACAGTTATAGGTTAGACCTTCCTTTTTGGCAATTGGAACATTTATTGTATATTTATTTCCACTAGCAGGTTTCGCAACTTTGCCTTCACTTAATAAAGCACTAACATCGGTATTGCTTGCGTCTAAAGAAACATCAATAGTTGAAGTCTTACTCAAACTATTTGTGGCTTTAGCTAAAGTAGGAAGAGCTTTAATTAAATCTTCTTTACTTGTGCCCTCTTCCACTTTAATAGAACTATATATATTAACCACATTATATGTCCCTGCAACGCTTGTTATATCAAAGCCTTGAACATTCAAAGTGCCATTACTATCAACAGTTGCGCTAGCGGCGTACTTGGTTGTTTGATCCTTAGTGGTTTCGTAGATGACTTTTACATTTTCTATCTTTAAGCCATCAAAAATCATATTCTTACTGCCATCTTTACCAGCAGTTATCTTAACCATATAGGCAGTATTAGCTTTAGCAGTGCCTGTCACCTCTTTATAGTTATCCCCATCTTTTTCATACCAAGTTAAAGGAATAGAACTAGTATAGCCAATCTTATTAATTGTCCAATTTAATTTACCCAATGCATATAAATCACTTCCTACAACAGGCGCAGATACTGTTAATATAGCTTCTTCAGCGCCACTTGTAGTATATGTAGCGGTAAGTTCTACATCATAGGCTGGCATTTTAAATTCAAGTGAGGAACTTCTCTTTTGCGTATCAGTCAAATCCAAACCATTACATGACCAAGAATTAAAAATGCCCGTTTTACTACTGCCACTTACTTTAACAGTATCGCCAAAATTATATGTACCTACACTCTTGCCATTAACTCTTAGGGTATACTTATCAACACCTTTTCTTTGCCATAGCTCAGTATCATTATTAGCGGTGCCAAAATGAAAATCATTAGCCAAGTTAAAGAAGAAAGTATGTCCCCATGAAAAGCCATTAAAATTCTTCACAACTACTCTATCACTTAAATTACCAGTTCTAATACCAATTAAAGAAGTGCTTGCATCTAGTCCATTAGCCAAGATATAAACCGAAGAACCGCCTAAAAATACGTCATCATCAGAGTAGCCAAAATGACCAGGAACATAATCTCCAAGATCCAAGTCTCCTGCATCAGGATTCCACCATTGGTATGTGTTAGGATTCATTCTTTGATTACCCCTAATTACTGTAGAACCCGTTATTTTTATATCATAACCACTTGCAGCATATACGCCACCACCTTCTCTGTTGCCATTTATAGTTGCTGCTTGATTGCAACGATTATACATAATAGTAGAATTACTAATCGTATTTTTGCCATTACTATATATACCAGCGCCATCGCTAGAAGAACTGTTATTCTTTATTACACAAGTTTCGATAGTAGTATTATTTTGATCTAAATATAAGCCTCCACCAGAGCCATGGGATTCATTATTTTCAATCGTTAGTCCTTTGATAGTACCATTATTCGATCCCCAAAACTTTGAACAAACATAGATTCCAGCACCTTTAGAAGTAACTCTATTATTTCTAATTGCTCCTGTTTTATCTTCCGATTCGATAGAAAACCATGATTTATTAAAGTAAACACCACCACCGTATTTACTAGGAGAAAGGGTATTATTAAGTCTAATCTCAGAGTTACCGTTGATATGTATATGTGTACCATCCGCATCCGAGTATATACCACTGCCATCTGCGGAATTATATTCAATTATTGCTTTCTTATCCATGTAAATTTGACAATCTTGTCCATCAACATAGATACCGCCACCATTATTAGCTCTATTAAAGGCAATTGTGACATTTTCTATATGAAGTTCGGCACTCTTTTTCATATAAATGCCACCGCCATCACTAGAACTACCACCGCATACTAATCCGCCAGAATTAAAATTATAGTTATTGCCTGAATAATCATAATTAAATGAATGGTCAGGATCACCATTTCCATATAAATATAATTTTGATCTTGCGTGCATTAAGAAAACATGGCCATCGCTTTTCTTGCCTGAAGCATTTCTTTGTATCTTGTGGCCATTCATCTCAATCTTACTAGTAGTACCTTCTACAATATCAATTGGCGAATTTACAAACCAATCTACATTCATCACAACAGTAACGCCTGTTCTAGAGGCATTCATTGCTTCTTGTATACTATAGTAGTTTTTTCTGTTCTCACCTTCTCCACTATATGCATATATAGTATTTTCAGCTAAAACATTACTAGGAAGTATAGTAACAAATAATAAAGTTAATACTAGACATTTTATAAAATTAGATAGTGGCTTTCTCATGTGCGTGTTCCTTCTTCTACTTATTAACTATTATACAAAATTAAACATTTAGTAAAGTTTAATAAAATCACCACCAATCACATATTTATGATTAAGTGGTGATTATCTTTAATTAGTTACTTTTTGTATTGCTTACCTTATATACACAAGCTTTCTTAGATTCAGACCAAGTCCAATCTTTAGACTTCATATATTCTTCACAAGTTATAGCTTTATTAGTAGATTCTTCTATTACTTCATTAGGTATATAACCTTGTTTAGCTTTTACTTTTATTCTTAAGGTAATCTTGGTGTTTAAATTGTTGTTTATGATATAGCTTGGAATTAAATCCTTAACATTAGCTTCAATAACTATTTCTTGAGCATCATAGTTGTTTGGGTTGAATGCTGTTACAACTTTATATAAACTTGAAGCATCTTCTTTAAAGTTATATGAAATATCATTACTATCTACAGTATTTAATATTACATAAGGTAAATCATAATTAGTAAAGTCATTATTTATCTTAAGCGCATCTTCATAAGATATTTCTTTTATATATTCGGTAGTTGTAATATTCTTTAAGGTAAACTCTAATCTAGGATCATTGAAGCTTTCAGTCTTAGGGAATAGAACTTTTAAGACAATCTTGTCATTCTCTAGTTCTGCCCATGCGTTAGCGCCATTAATTAAAGTATTATTCGTATCTTTTACGCTTACATTAATCATATCAATAATATCTTGTTTATTAGTTGCGTTTTCAAACATGCTATCGATATTAAGTGTAGCTAAATATTCATTATCATAAATAGCTTTGGTATCATTTGTTGACCAAGTAACCGTTACATCTTCTTTATTAAATGTAGAGCCTAAATAATTGCCACTCACTATAGCTGAAGTTGCAAGATTTTTATTAGCTGTAGGTATATCAATTACTATATCCGTATTGATAAATAGTTTACTTTCATCAAGTCCTCTATTGTCTAATATAAAGGTACCTGTAATACACTCTGATGAGCCATCTTCATCTTCCGTCCAAGCTGTAATTGTGTAAACCTTTAATTCATCTTTAGGGCATGTTATTGTAATACCACCATTTTTATCATATGTTACAGTTGACGTATCATCATTTATAAAGTACTTAATATTAAAGCTAGATTCTTTAAATGTTACATTTAGACTCATATTGCCATTTTCATCAACGCTCACACCTTCATCATTTGGAATATAAGTATCTTCTTTAGTAGAGAATGATGGTTTTTCTAAGAAAGTAAATTCATAATAATCACCATCTAGAATATAGATAGAAGTTACAGTACTTGAAGTAAGCGTACCATCTTCTGTATTTTTAGTAGAGTATACAGCTAAAGTATAGATTTTATCACTTCCCAGCTTTACCCAGCCCTCAGAGTCTTCTAATAATATTGGTTCACCACCATTAACTTGATAGTAAATAGAAGCTTCATTATCCTCACAAGTAGCCTTTACATAGAAGTTACCTTCTTCATCAAATTTATATTCATCATTTGTAACCTCAATTGTTGCGATATCTTCTTGTAAAGAAGTCACCACAGTACCAGTAGGCATTGCGTATAAACCGCCACAAGGAATATGAGGAATGGCGATTGCCTTACCTGTATTAATATCATTAACGGTAATATTAACATTTAGAGACTTATCATTAAACTTAATAGTGTCTTTGCTAGTTAAAGGAAGGCAAATGCTTAATTTATTTCCTCCGTCATCTAGAAGCTTTGTTACGTCGCCATTAGTTATAGGGCTTAATAATGTATCTAAATCACTCTTATCTACATCAACAATATATTTCTTATTGTCTTTAGTGGTAACTTGTACTTGATTTGGAATAGCGTTTTTAAGAACACTAATATAAGCTCCCTTATTAATAGAAACATTTATATCATCAACTTTAGTAACTGTATTATCAGTTAATACTTCAATACGTAAGCTTCCTTTATTATTTCCAAGATTTAGTTCATCAGTATTGTTTGATTCTAGAACAAGTGTATAGTAACCACTAGTAGGAACTATGATATTGCCATTTTGATACCAACTACTAATAGTAGTCTTATCACTTTCACTTAATTCATCAAATTTTAAAGTATATTCTTTCCCAGCATTTGTATAAACTTTAACGCCATTAGAAGTGATTTGCTTGTTTATCGCATCCACCAAGGCATTTTCTTTAATATAAGAAGATACTTTAATTGTAATAGGATTAATAGAAGATATAGTATTATCATCAACCCCTACTTTTTCACCTACGATTAATAATGTTTCATTGGCAAAGTATTTAAAAGTAGTAGCCGTTGCAACATTGCTTCCATAATAAATCTTTACATCACTTGCAGAAATATTAGAGTTTAGATATAAATTCTTACTAATGTCATTAGATAACTTTACTTGTGGAATATATTCTTCATTAGCTACAGCTTGATAGTTATCACCTAAAACCGTAGTTTCTTGGCCAACTTTATACCAAGTGATTTCAAATTCTTTCGAATCATTAACGTTATACTTTAATGTTGCCTTGCTATCTAAAGTTTTACCAGCTTCTGGATAATCAATATATAACTCTAAATTAGCGGCAGCACTAACAGAATCACTAGTTAAATAAAGATCATAGGAAGGCATTGTTAAGGTTGTAGTACGAGAGTTTACATCATCAACTTGTGTTATGTTGGTAGCACTCCAATTTTTAAATACTTTTCCATTTGTATCTTGCTTAGTAATTGTAACCTTACTACCAGCTTCATATTTACCGGTATAGTCATTATCAATATATAGTCTATAAGTAGTTACGCCTTTTCTTTGCCATAACTCCTCTTCACCACTTTGATAGTCTAAATGCAAGCTAGTTCCATCATCCAAAAAGAATGTGCCGCCATAACTAAAATTTTTTAAATTTTTAACTAGCTTACGATCGCTACTACTGTTTGTTTTGATGCCAACTAAAGAATCTAAATTAATTTCATTCGATAGGATATAGGCACCAAATGCTGGAACATCATTTAAATAAACATCATCGTCTTTACCGTCTTGATTGGTATTATTGTAGATTTTAACAGTTCCCTTTAATGTTAAATCACGTGAAGCATCAACACTAACACCACCACCCTTTTCAGCTTTATTGTTAGTGATAGTAGTATCTTCTATAACGTTGTCCTTGCCTGCAATATCAATAGCGCCTCCACCAGAACTTGTTGACTCATTATTTGTAAAAGTACAGTTTTTAATCGTGATATTATTTTGACCTACATATAAAGCACCGCCTTCACTAATAGATTGATTGTTTTCAAAAGTAATGCCATTAATAGTACCATAATCAGAACGAAGATATTGGCTATTAATATAAATGGCACCACCTACATAACAACTATGGTTTCTAATATAGGCTTTTTTACCATTAGAGAAGACATTAAACCAAGAATAGTTAAAATATATAGCCATACCATCAGCACTTGAAGTAGAATTATTTCCTTCAATAATTGAATTATTTTCCATCTCTAATGTAAAGTTAGTGTCATTTACGAATATTCCTGCACCACTACCATTTGATGTGTTACTAGAGATAGAAGAATTGTCCATCTTGATAGCGCATTTTTCCTTATCGACATAAATGCCGCCACCAGCACCGTAGCTTCTATTATTAGAAATTATTGAATTATTCTTTAATTCAATATTACAGTTTTCACCATTAACATAAATAGCACCGCCATTTTTAGAAGTTGTATTTTTATAGATTTTAGCACCATCTAAATAAATATTAGCTTTATTGCCTTCTACATAAATAGCGCCACCATATGATTTAGTAGCTGATCTATTACCAGCAACAGCTACATCGGTTAAATATAATGATGAGCCTTCTTCTAGACGGAAAGCTCCACCTCTTGTTTGATAACCATTTGTAAGTAAACCGCCACTACTTACCTCTTGATTGTCACCAAATGTATATGTAGTATAAGTCTTACTACCTGTTAGATGCAAAGAAGAATTTTCTCTTAAGTGAAAGAATCTACTTTGTTTTTTAGTATCACTTTCTGTACGAATTATAATATAGCCTTCCATACGAATTGTAGAAGTCTTGTTTTCAGGAACATCAATAGTTGAATTAACAATCCAATCACTACACATATAGATACCATAAGTAGTATAAGAAGCTTCCATCGCCTCCTTTATTGTATAAAGGTCTCTTCTTTGATCATTCGCATCTATTGTATAAGCAATAGGTTCTCTTGTATCTTCAGCATTAATACTAATACAAGGAATTGCCGTAATACTTAACATTAGAAGCAATATGCATTGTAACAGCTTCTTTAAAATAGTTTTCATAAAATCATCCTTCCCTAATCTTTCAAGTAATATTTTATTATTAAAGGCACTATTTCTTATATTTATTTTAGAAATTTTCGTACTAAAAATTTTTTAATCTATTTATGTTCACGGCTTTTACCAGCCTCAAGTTGGGCAATTCCTTCATCAACCATCGTAAGATATTCATTATTATGAGCCACTTTTTCTAATTCGTTGTATTTGTCAATGCTCATAAGAACAACATTCTTATTATTACCTCTTGTAACAAAGACTATTTCTCCTAAGTCTGAAGCTTTATTACAATACTCTTTAAAATTATTTCTCATCATTGAATATTCGACTATCGACATGTTTTAAATCCCCTTTAAAAAATTTCTTATACCAATTATTTTACAATTCTTATAACATTTTTATTATTGATAAATAGAAATTAGAACAGAAAAAAAAGATTGAGAATCCTCAATCTTTAGCTTGTTATTTAATAGTAACAATCTTCATCATGTTACAGCTACCCTCACCAGTAGGATAACCAGCACAGATAATTACTTGTTCACCAGCCTTATGACCGAATGCCTTACATACACCACTTGCAAGTTCATCATCATTTTGAAGATTATTTTGAACACTTGATAATACAGCGTTAATGCCAAAATAATTTTCTAGAGCATGTTGAGTCTTTTTAGTAAATGTAACCGCATATGTTGGACAAGCTGGACGATACTTAGAAATAATTCTTGCCGTACTGCCACCTTGTGTAAATACTACTACCGCACCAATTGGAAGAGTAAGAGTTGCATCAGATACTGCTACACCAATCGCATCTTGAATAGTATTATGAGAATATTGTTTCATTTGTTCAAGATGTTCTCTAAATGGGAAGATGTCTTCAGCTGTTTCACAAATTGAAGCCATAGTCTTAACAGCTTCTACTGGATAATCACCAGCTGCAGATTCAGCAGATAACATTACCGCATCAGATCCATCTAATACCGCATTGGCAACATCACTTGCTTCAGCTCTTGTACAACGAGGATTTTGCGTCATTGAATCAAGCATATGAGTAGCAGTGATTACTGGTTTACCATGTTCATTTGCTTTCTTAATTAATATCTTTTGATAAATTGGAACTTTATCAGCCTTTACTTCAACACCTAAGTCACCTCTAGCAACCATGATGCCATCCGCAACATCTAAGATTTCATCGATGTTATCAAAACCTTCTTGGTTTTCAATCTTAGCAATGATTGAAATACTAGACTTACCTTCTTCAGCTAAAATCTTTCTAATCTTTAAGACATCATCAGCTCTTCTTACAAATGAAGCAGCGATAAAGTCAACGTTTTGTTCACAACCAAATCTTAAATCAGCGTCATCTTTAGCCGAAATAAATGGCATTGATAGTTTAACGCCTGGTACGTTGCAACCTTTTCTACTAGCTAGAATGCCATTAACTTGAACTTCACACTTTAGTTCACTACCATTGTTTTCTAACACTTTAAGTTGTTGCTTACCATCGTTAACAAGAATTGTTTCGCCACCCTTAAGGTCATCAAATAATTCGGGACACTTAATAGTTACTCTATCATGAGTACCCATGATTTCTTCTTTACATAAAGTAACAATATCACCCTTGTTATAAGTTTCTTGTTTATTTTCAAAATCACCAAGTCTAATTTCAGGACCCTTTGTATCAAGTAAAATCGCAAGATTTAAGTTGTTATCTTTTTCAACCTTTCTTACAAGTTCCATATTAGCCAAGTGATCAGCATGCTCCCCATGTGAAAAGTTTAATCTAACTATATTCATGCCTGCATTAGCCATGGCTAAAATAGTACCGTAGTTATTGCTACTAGGACCTAAAGTGCAGACGATCTTTGTTTGTTTAAATTTACTCATATATCCTCCTAACTTTAAACGCTTTTTATTTTACTACACTAATCGGTCGAATAAACGATATAAATCACGTTTTGAGTCTTTTGGCATGTTAAGCGCTTCCTCAATTGGCAAACTTACAATTTGATTGTTATGGATGCCGCAACAATGTCCGCCTACTCCTTCTAGTAATAAATCAACTGCCTTTTCAGCTAATCTACTAGCTAATACTCTATCATTAGCGGTAGGAGAGCCACCTCTTTGAATATGTCCCAAGACCGTAGCCCTTCCTGAAAAACCTGTTCTAGAAGTAATCTTATTAGCTAAAGAGTTGACATCTGTTAGTTTCTCCGAAACAATGACAATCGCATGATTCTTACCAATTCTTTCAAGATATGCCAGCTTTTCAATGATGCTTTCTTCATCATAACCAGTCTCCGGTGTAACAACGATTTCAGCACCTGTTGAAAGTCCTGAATAAATAGCTAAATCACCACATCTATTACCCATTACTTCAACTACGGAACATCTATGGTGAGAACTTGAAGTATCTCTTAATTTATCAACACAATCAACGATTGTATGTAAAGCGGTATCAAAGCCGATTGTAAAATCGGTTCCTGGAATATCGTTATCGATAGTTCCTGGTAAACCAATACAATTAATACCTAGCTTTGTTAAGGCAACGGCACCTCTATAAGAACCATCGCCGCCAATTACGACAATCGCATCAATTTGATTTTCTTTAAGCTTTTCACATGCCTTCTTTTGTGTTTCTTCATTTCTGAATTCAGGAAGACGTGCACTGCCTAAAATAGTACCACCACGCGATAATGTATCCGATACGCTAGTTCTTGTAAATGGCACATACAATCCTTCTACTAAACCCTTATAGCCATCTTTAATGCCCACCACTTCAATACCATTGCTTAAGGCATTTCTAGTTACCGATCTAATGGCTGCATTCATACCTGGAGAATCGCCGCCTGAAGTTAAAACGCCAATTTTTCTAATCATATATTAAGGCCTCCTTTTATTTTTACCTGTTAATACAAAATCATCACTCAAAATATCTATTCTCTCCCACAACCGTTTAGCTCTGACAATTGAAGAGTTATCTTTTTTATCATATGTATAATGTACCCGTAAAGCTTCTTTATCAAGATTTGATGTAAAAACCGTAAGCAATTTATGTTCCATACGATAATCTAGAATATTAAACAACAAATCATCTCTTGAATAAGAACTAACCGATTCACTGCCAATATCATCTAATATTAAATATTCAACATTTTTAATTTTACTTAAGGTCTTATCATATTCTTCGCCATCGACAGTAACTAGTTTTCTCATTGTATTTACAAACAAGTTTGTTTTAATAAAGGCTACTTTCTTACCTTTTCGAGCTAAACTATTGGCTAAGGCATAACACATGTAAGTCTTGCCTACACCTAAATCGCCACGTATGTATAAACCTTTTTTTCTTACGCCATCGACAATATCAATACATAGATTATTTAAAGAGCTAATTTTCCCATCAACAAGCTCAACATTTTCTAAAGTAAGATTTTCATATTCTTTAGGAATATCATTTCTAACAAAGTTATTTAAGATTTTATCTTTCTTTTGTTTCTCAAGATAATATCCACAATATGACACCTCATCAAAAACTTCCCCATCATAATTTAAAGAGATATGCTCACCTGATTTAGCTTGTTTACAATACTGTAATCCTTTACAGATATCACATTTATTAATTGATTCTTCATAATCTAGAAAAGGACTAATTTTTTTAGTCATAATAGATGGTTCTAAGTCATATTTCTTTAAGAAAGCTTTAATATGCGGATTATTAGCTAATTCTTGACTTTTAGTATATATATCAAACATTTTCGCTCCTTAACTTATTTCTACGTTTAATTAATTCTTCCATCATTTCATCGGTAAATTCCGGATTATTAGAATCATCATAAACCATTTCTTTTTCAACTTGTTTATTATTATTTCCCTTATAAGAATTTAATGCCTCAATAGCCTTTTTAGCTGTATTTATATCATTGTGATATAAGTTATTGGCAATAGGGAAAATAAAGGAATTAATCAAGGCATTATTACATGTTCTTAAACTATATTCTAATAAGACATTAATTACTTCATTACTTAAATGATATTCTTTAGCCAAACGATAGATGATATCTTTATCAACCGGTGTAACTTCTTTACCATTTTGTAGATTAAATAAGTAATTAAGTGGATCACTACTATAGTTAATGCCTTCTACCATCTTATATTCATAAGCTACTTTCTTGCATTCTTTCTTTAACTTATTAATAGAAAATTCATTAGTCTTTAAATCCCATGACTTGGAAACACAAGTAGACATTTGTTCAGGTGATATATTATATAAATCGCCCAATAGACATATTTCATCCAATATCTCTTTGGTACGATATTTAGTTGGGAAACCCGCCAATTTAGTATAGGCAAAAAAGGCATCTAAATTAAATTTATAATTATTAGAATATTTATCTTTTTTAGATAGCTTTAAGAATGTTTCATCATCACTTGACCAATTATCTAATTCTTTTATGTCATAACTATAAGAAACATTTTTAAAACCATTGTGCTTATTAGTTTTAATGTCCATACAAATATTTTGATAGTATAGACCACCAACTTTCATCACAAAATCTCTCTTTAATATTTCATCATTACTAAATTCTTCAATTGTTAAGGGATTATTTAAACTAAAGATATATTTAGTAACATTGTCTTCTCTTTTTTCATATGTTGAAACAAGACGATAGATATTTAATTTCTTAATAGCTTCTTCAAAGAAATCAATTGAACAATTAAGAGAAGTTAATAACTTATTTAATTCTTTAAAGTCATAAGAATTGCCCTTAATATTTAAAAAATGATAGATATAAAAGGCATCATTACCAATAAGGGGCCCATAGAAAAGAATAAGCGCCTTATTGCGTTTATAACTTAAGTCGATATTCGCTTCTACTTTAAATAAATCATTTCCCAACATTTTCAATAAGCCATCTATCTATTTGGCTATATAAACTTGCCAAATCATTGTTATTATATATTATTCCATTACTTCTTTCTATCTTCTTAGACACATCCATTTGATTATCCAAACGTCTTAAACTTTCTTTTTCACTTACTCCTCTTTTGATTAAACGCTTTAAAGAAATCTCTTTATCACATACTACCAAAAGACTATAATCAAAATATTTATCCCAGTTTACTTCAAATAGTAATGGCACTTCTGCAAAGAAAGGATTATATGTTTTTGCATAAGCTAACATCTTATCTAGTATTAAGGGATGCAAAATATTTTCTAGTTTTTCTTTTTCTTGTTTATTATTAAAAATGATATTTGATAATAGTTGTCTATCTATCTTGTTATCTTTAATACATGATGGGAAACTATCTTTAATCAGTTCAAAACATCTATCATCCTCATTTAATAAATAACTATTATATTTATCACAATCAAAAACAAAGTAGCCTTTACTTCTTAAGTATTCACTAACACTACTTTTCCCAGATCCAATTAATCCCGTTATGGCATACTTCATTTTTGACATTTAGGGCAATAATATGTGCCCCTTCCTCCAATTCTTATCTTCTTTATTTCGCCATTACATCTTTTACAAGTCTTAAGTGTATGGCAATTTAAAGATAATTGAAATCTACCGGTTACTCCTAAAGATGAAGTATATGATCTGATTGTTGTACCACCAGCCTTAATAGCGTTATTTAAGATATTTCTTGTCTCTATTATTAAAGCTTCTCTTTCCTTTTTGGTAAGTTTATTAGCAACACGTTTTGGGCTAACCTTAATAGTCCAAAGTATTTCATCGGCATAGATATTGCCTATACCCGCTACAAAGCTTTGGTCTAATAAAACTTCTTTAATTGGCTTTTTAATATTCTTTAAATATTCTTTGATATATTTTTCATTAAAGTCATCGCTAAATGGTTCAGGTCCTAAAGTCTTAAAATCATCATAGTTATCTAAATATGGTAAAAGACCCATACGGCCAAATTTTCTTACATCATGATAACGAAGTTGTGTCCCATCATCTAAATAAAAGATGACATGTGTATGTTTATCAATTGGTTCTTTATCTGTTAGGATATAGTACTTTCCTTCCATTCTTAAGTGTGAATAAAAGGTTACATTATCCATCTTAAAAATTAAGAATTTTCCTCTTCTTATAAACTGCCTAAAATGTTGATTAATTAAAGTTTCTTTAAAGTTATCATCTTCAACAATCGGCTTATAGAAAATCTTAATATCAACAATCTTTTTATCTTTTATTTTAGTTTCAAGAGTCCTTAAAACTGTTTCTACTTCGGGAAGTTCTGGCATACTATTTAGCCTTATACCAATCAGTTCCAATATTTATGGAAACATCTAGATTTACATGTAACTTATAGGCATTAATCATGCAATCTTTTACAAGATTTTTCATTGTTTCAATTTCATCATTTGGTACGTCAAAAATAAGTTCATCATGAACTTGCAAGATTAACTTTGACTTAAGATTGTTATCTTTAATGGCCTTTGATACCTTAAGCATTGCCAGTTTTATCAAATCAGCTGCACTACCTTGAATTGGCGAATTCATAGCTGCGCGCTTACCAAATTCTCTTAGATTCCATTTAGAATTCTTTATTTCATCAATATATCTTCTTCGATTTAACATAGTTAAAACATAACCATGTTCCTCACAAAACTTTACTTCATTATCTAGATAAGCCTTAATATTTGGATAGGTATTAAAATAATCATCAATATATTTTTGAGCTTGTTTAAATGATAATGATGTTTGATTGGCTAAACCAAATTCACTAATACCATAAACAACGCCAAAATTAATAGCTTTGGCTTGTCTACGCACTGTATCGCTTACTTCTTCTTTACTTAGATTAAAGATATCCATGGCTGTTTTAGTATGAATATCAACACCACTATTAAAGGCTTCAATCATCTTTGTTTCATTGGCTAAAGAAGCTAGAACTCTTAGCTCAATTTGGGAATAATCACTTGATAATAAGACACCATTACAACTTGGTTTAAACGCTTTTCTTATTTCTTTAGCTTCTTCATCTCTTACACTAATGTTTTGTAGATTTGGTTCACTACTTGAAAGTCTTCCCGTAGCCGTATTAGTTTGTGAAAAGATAGTATGAATCTTACCATCTTTAATATATTTCTTTAGCCCTTCAGCATAAGTAGAATATAACTTCGAATATTTGCGATATTCTAAAATCTTTGAAATAATTGGATGATAATTAACTAGTTTGTTTAATACATCAGCTTCCGTACTACCCTTTTTAAGATTTGGTAAATCAAGTTTAGTATAGATAATTTCTCTTAATTGACTAGGTGAATTAATATTAAATTTTTCGCCTGCTAATCTATAAATATCTTTTTCAAGTTCATTTACTTTTTCTAGAGTTTTAGAAGCGATATCATCTAATTCATCAATATCACAGTTAATGCCTTCTTGTTCAATATCATATAAAACATAGGCTAAAGGAAGTTCAACATCCTTATATAAACTTAAAAGATCATATTCTTCTAGTTTCTTATAGGCTTTGGCATATATTTTGTATAAATAGGAGCTTACTTCATAGATATAATCCAATACATTTTCTTCATTGTACTCAATTGGTTTTTTTACTGTTCCAAAGACATCTTTTAAATGTTTGCTTAAGTCAAAACCATAATCATGGACAATTCTAGGCAAATCGTTATGATTATTGTTTACTAGAAAACAAATCAATAATAAGTCATCAGTATTTTCGCCTATCTCTAGGCCATGATAGTAAAGCTGATGCTTAATATCTTTTAGTCCATAGACAATTTTGTGTTTATTACTTTTTAAGAATTCTAGTGTATCAATATCTTCTTTTAAATCAGCTAAAGTAATATATTCTCTTTTTTTATCATTTGAAAAAACTACACCATATAAAGATCTTTCAAAATAAGAAAAATCATCCGATACAAAATAGACAAAAGGATTATCATACATATCTTTTGAAATCTTATTAACTTTATTACCACTAATCTTTTCTTTTTTACTAGAAGAGTAGTCTTTATCAATAAGTGATTTCATTTCATATTTTTCAAAGAAAGCGTTTTTGGTTTCTTCATTAATATTTAAAGTTAAATCATCAAGGTTAACATCTAAATCATAGTCGGTTAAGATAGTAGCTAACTTCTTACTTGTATAACATGACTCTTTATCATTGATTAATCTTTCTTTTAATTTACCTTTTAAAGAATCAATATTGGCATAGATACCATCTACCGTATCATACTCATTTAAAAGCTTTATAGCTGTCTTTTCACCAACACCTTCTACTCCCTTGATATTATCTGATTTATCGCCTGCAAGGGCCTTAAATTCGATAATTTGATAAGGCTTTAAACTATATTCAGCATATAAAGAAGCTTCATCTAGTACACCAATATCTGACATACCTTTTTTCATACAATAGACTTTTGTATGATTATCATCATCAATTAATTGAAATAAATCATGGTCACTAGAAAAAATAGCTGTTTCGATATTGAATTTCTTTGAAAGTATACCAATAATATCATCGGCCTCTATTTCATCATATTCTAGATACTTGATATTATAGGCATCAAGCATATCTCTAACTAACTTAAATTGTTCAACTAATTCAGGTGGTGTTTCTTTTCTACCTGCCTTATAATCAGGTGTCATTTGATGTCTAAAAGTGCTTTTGCCCTTATCAAAAGCTACTAAACAATATTTTGGCTCAATTAGTTTAAGAGCCTTATTCAACATGTTTGCGAAAGCATATACCGCATTTGTATAGGCACCAAATGAGGTACGCATCATATTAGTAAAGCTTGTTGCATAAAAGGCTCTGAATAAAACAGAATTACCATCAACTAGCAGTATTTTGTCCATTAGTAGTTTCCTCGGTTGTATCACTTGAACTAGTTGCGATATTTTCTAAAACAGCTAGATTTTCATACATGATTGTAAAATAATCCTTATTATCCGTTTGTTGAGTAACAGTTAAAGAAGATAAATTGGATAAATTAACACGCTTTAATTTAAGTTCACTTTCTAGTTTAGTAAATAAAGTATTCATTTCATCAGACATATTTGGTTCATATGCAATATATTCTACGCCATCATCAATAATTCTTTGTTTAATTATTTCAAGTTGACTATCTGTAGGTAAAGCACCGTATTTTGATAGACAAACTGGATATACTTCAATTCCATAAGCTTTTTGCCAAGAACCAAATGATGGTGTCATTGATACAAACTTAATACTCTTATTTTCTTTTTGTAAGCTACTAGCCAAACTTTGAAAAGAAGCATCCAAACTAATTAGATCATTTTCTAAAGAATCATAATTTTCCTTAAAATAAGATGCTTGTTCAGCATAGTTAGTTGATAAATAAGTATAGATTTGTTTTGCCATTGAAAGCATGCCGATAGGATTTAACCATAGATATAAATCGTTAGTATAAGAGTCTATATCATCAAAGGCTGCACCATCATAATAATTACTTTCAATATACGTAATATTGCCACCTACATTAACAGGTGTATATCTTTTAAAAGAGTAGATACTTGATGCGCTTAAGTCTACTTCACTACCTACAGAAGAGATAATTTCATCACCATAGACATCCATATAAGGTTCTAATCCTTTAATGTAATAGAAGCATTGTGTATCATTAGCGATAGTTGCATAACTGCTTAAAACAGTAGCGTTTTGAATGTTTGCATTATTTTGAATAGAAGTAATATTAATTCTATTTCCACCTATTCTATTAAGTAAGTACCCTATTGGATAAGATGTATATGTATGATATGTTTTAACGCTTGTACTTGAACAAGCACTTAAGCTAAATATTAAAATTAGACATAGTAATTTCTTTAAAAACTTCATATAAAAATTATACAACAAAAAGAGTCTTATCAATTTTAAGACTCTTATAAAATTCACATAAAGTTCACAATTATTTTTTTAGTTTGATGTAATAAATTGGATTACCCAAATCCTTGAATTTAGATTCATATCCCGTTAATGGTTCATCTCTTTTAATGCTATGGTAATCATAGTTAATATCAACAGTACTTAAATTAGCTTCTTTAAAGTAATCTAGAGAATCCATAAAGAAATCTTTATTATCAGTCTTAAAGATTATCTCACCATCACCCTTTAATAATTCCTTATATTTCTCTAAAAAAGTAGGATAAGTAAGTCTTCTTTTATGATGACCTTTTTTAGGCCAAGGATCAGAGAAATGTAAATAGATGCAATTAACACTGCCTTTGTTTACATATTCTTCAATTTCATTAGCATTTCTAAGTAATACCTTAAAGTTATCTAATTCATATTCCCTAGCTTTAATAATGGCACGAGCTACGCATGTTTCATCTTTTTCTAAGCCAATGTAATAAATATCTTTATTAGCTTTAGCGCTATCACAAATAAAATCACCCATGCCCATACCTATTTCTAGATATAAAGGCTTATCAGTATTAAATTCTTTTAAAGAATCTAATAAATATACTTTTTCTTCATCAAGGAATGGTCTAACCCATTTTTTCTTTCTCATTCGCATGTTTCAATTATACCTTAGAATGTTTATTTTCATATTCTTCTTTTAAAGCATCGATTGCCGCAGCACAATCAAAAGTATGCAACATGAAATATGCTTCATTTATCACTTTTGGTGGAGCAATCTTAACTATCTGTTTGCTAGTTTCATTAGTATAGTAACTCCAATAGCGGTACGTATACCCAATCCAGAAAAGAACCTCATTATCATAAACGTTATCGCTTTTAACAAATATATTTGGATATTCATCAAAAAGTTTATTTAGCATATATGCTCTTCCACACCATTGCATAAAATCAAAATCAGCATCTAGGCCTTCAGCTACAGAACTTTTCATAAAGCCTTTGATGAAAATTTCCGAGTCATAACCAAGCTTGCCGGTTTCTTCAAATAAATTTCCTTGTTCCTTTTGTAATGTGAGTTTTAATGAGCTAGATATCATAATCCCCTCGCTATTATTTCATCAAAGTATAATCCTTGTCGACGTTTTTCTATTTCTATTTTATGCGACAATTCATTCCCTTCTTTTCTTCTTTTGATACTAATGTCTTTTAAAATCAATTGTTCTAAAAAGTTGATTTTATATTCCTCGATAACTTTAATATTCTTACAAGCTTTTTCGCTAATAGCAACAACTTGTTGCCCAAGTTTTAAAGCGCTTAAGCAGCTAATTAAAGCTTCATCGGTGATGTTTAACTCAAAAAAGCTATTAAGAACATCATACATTCTATCATCAGCAATATAACCTCTTACAACATCTACGCCATCAAGTAAATGAGCATGCATCTTATAGATATCGCTATCTTTCACATTTTCCATATATTGGCGGTTGTAGCTTATCAACAAAGCCCAATTAATATCTACGTTTAAGTCTAAAATCTTAAGGTCATCATAATCAAATTTAATTTTATATAAAATAGGATTCTTCTCTCGACATATTAAAGTCAAAGGATGCAAAGGATTATCACCCATATAAAAGCCTCTACCAAAATCACATTCTTTACGACTTATCGGTTTTATTTCTCCTTCTAAGCCTTTTCTAGAACCATGATATAAGCAATCATCGCCACTGTAATTACTAATAATAAAATTTGTTAATTCTATTTCCTTGTTTTTACATAATTCAAAAATTCTATTACAAGCCATATCATTAGGAACACTCTTATTGTTTTCCCAACGATTTATTGTCATTTGGGTAGTATTTAAAAGATTAGCAAATTCAATTTGTGTTAATGACAATTCGGTTCGAATATGCTTAATTAAATTTTTCATATACCTAACATTTCCTTATAAAAATATAATAACATTTGTTATAAGGAAATCAAATATTTTAGTACAATTTTATGCCATTTGCTAGCATCTTTAAGCCCATAGTAACCATTAGTATTGTTGAAAATCTTTGAAATATAATATTTTGTCTTGAATTAAATAATTTATTAGTAATTGAAAAAATACTCATTATAACTATAGTGCCAGAACACCAGAAAAACATTGATAAGCCGCTTTCAAACACACTTCCACAAGTCGTACAATAAAGCCACATCATGCTTGACATACCACAGGGCAAAAGAGCGTTTAATATACCAACTATAAAAGCTTTGTTTATTTTTAAGCTATTGTTTAATTTAACAGGACAAAGTTTTAGTATAGTTGCCTCTAGACGTCTAAAAGAAGGAATAATTCCCCACTTACAAATTCCAATGAATAATATAAATAAGCCACAAACTGTATATATAAAACTTTTAAGTCTTAAAGAATATGCAAATACATTGCCAATGCTTCCAAATAGAAAGCCTAATATCGTGCACATCAATAATCTTCCGAATTGATACTTGAATAAAGCGTGCTTATCATTGTTGTCAATAACTGCAAACATAATGCCAGAACACATACATATACAATGAGCACCTGTTAATAAGCCAACTAAAAACAAGAACAAAATAGAGGCACCTTTTTCTACTTTTGGAACTGAAGGTAAATTAATAAATTCTAGCAAAATCAAAAATAAGACAATTAAAACAATTGTGATTATTTCATATAACAAGTTGTTTTCTTTTTTATCAGTTGGAGGATAGCCTATATTTAAAAGAACAGTTTCTATTTCTTCTTTAGTAATAATACTTGGATCATACTTTATATTTATGCTAGATTTAAAATACGAAATATCTACATTGATAATTCCTTTTAAAGAAAACATCTTATTTAAAATAATATCTACGCACGATAAACATGTCATACCTTTTAAATAGCTATTATATGTATCTTCCATCATTTACACGCTTTCCTTAAAGATAAAGAATGAAGCAATACGGCAATAGATGAAAAAGACATTGCTGCTGAAGCAATAGATGGATTCATAATCCCAATACTAGCAAGCGGTATACACACCATGTTGTAGCAAAGCGCCCAAGCTAAATTGCCATAAATATTTTTCATAGTTGCCTTAGCTAAATCAATACAAATTATTATCGAATTTAAATCGTCATTCAAAACTATAACACCAGCTACATCTTTAGCTACATCGCTTGCGTTTTGAAAACTAACAGAAACATCGCTGTTTGCTAAAGCCGGCCCATCATTAACGCCATCGCCAACCATCATAACAACATCACCATTTTCTTTTAATTTGTTTATGATGTTGTTTTTATCAGCTGGTTTTAGTTCAAAATGATAATCTTCAATGCCGAGCTTGTTACTAACTGATTCAACAATTTCTTTTTTATCGCCTGATAAAATAACAATCTTAATATTTCTATTCTTAAGCTTAGAAATCACTTCAAAAGCATCATCTTTTAATTCATCTTTTCTAGCATCACCCCTAGTTAAAGTACCTGTCTTATCAAAAACAACAACGCTTGTTTTACTAGCTTTTTCAAGCTGATTGCCTTTTCTATACAATATACCTAGTTCTAGTGCTCTTCCACTTGCGACCATAATACTAGTAGGAGTGGCTAAACCAAGCGCACATGGACAAGCCACCACAAGAACACCGCACATTGTTAATAGAGCTTTAGATAAATCATGATTTGCAAGATAGAAATAGTAAATACTAAAAATAAATATCGAAATAAATAAAACAACAATTATAAAGACATTAGAAATCTTATCAGCTAAACTTTGGATAGGTAAAATGGCATTTTGGCTTTCTTTTACCATTTCAATCATTTTATTTAAAGTACTATCTTCTCTATTTTTTATGATTTTCATCAAGACGTTATTATTCCTATTTAAAGATCCGCCGATTAAATAGTCACCTTTTTTCTTTTTAATAAGCTCACTTTCTCCTGTAATTAATGATTCATCACTGTAGCCAATTTCGCTTAATAGAACACCGTCAATTGGATATCGTTGACCATTTTCTACTTTTACTACATCACCTATCTCTAGATTATCTACATATACTTCTTTATATTCATCATTCACATATTTAAGAGTTTTATTAGGAATTAAATGATATAAAGCTTTTAAAGATTTATTTGTTTCGCCCTTAGTGATAATCTCAAGATATTTCCCAAATAAAACAAGCGATAATAAAACACCATCACACAAAAAATATAATTGAATATCTTCATGGACTGTAAAAGTTAAATAGACACTATATAAATAAATTATCGTGCTAGATAAAGCAATTAAAAAGTCCATGTTTAATTGCCTACTTTTAATACTTCTATAAAAGCCACGATAAAAATATCTACCAGGAATCAACAATAATAAAGTAGCCAAAATAAACTGAATGATTGGCGCAACAGACCATAATATAGGCGTTGTCAATAATATACTGATCAATAATCTTTTTAGCATAGTCAATTGATTATTTACTTCAAGTTCTTCTTGACCATTATCAAATTCTAGCAAGTTATATTCAAAATTCTTAAGATAACTTTTAAGTAAAGATGCATCATCGCTTAATGAATACATTAATACTTCTAAAATAGAATCATTTAGTTTTACTTCTTTTACGCCAAAACAATTCTCTAAGATTTTAGCTATTGAACCTACATTACTGGTTTCGATTTTATAAGTTTGAATAGGAATGGAAAAACCAAATCTATTAAGTTCTTTGTATAAACTATCTAAATCAATATCTTTATTAAGTGTGATTGATGCGAGCGAAGTTGAATAATTAACTTTAGCACTTTCTATTCCATCTATTTTATTTAATATATTCTCAATATCATTAACACAAGCAATACAATCAATGCCATATATTTTTAAATTAATGGTTTTCATTCTTCAACTTTAAATATTGTTTATAAGCGATATATGAACTAGGCAAAGATAATACAGGAACTTCAAATAAGAATATCCAGCTTATAAAATCAACGCCTTGATAATAAACTCCTTGCCATGTAACTCCTTTTATAAGTTTAAAATAAGAAAAGTTCCATACTCCCCAAAGGCCGCTAAAAGCTCCACATAAATGAATAATTAAAAACGCAGCACTTGTAAAGACACCTGTAAAAGCTATGACAAGGCAAGCACTGGCTCTATTTAACTTAGTTAAGAAAATTGATACAACTGGCAATATGTATACTACAAGGTTTAATACCAATAATGACAATGGAATACTATATCCCCAATTAAATGCTTGTCTTAAGTGATCGCCATCATGAAGTAACACGGAAATCAAAATTACAGTTGAACATTTCATCAACATTTTAGACATGTTAATATCTAATTTTTTGTCTAATAATTTAACAACCTTTTTATTTCTTTCTGACATAAAAAATCTCCTTTTATTTACCATTTGGTAATTATAAAATAACATTAGATTGTTTTACAGTCAACACCTTCGTATAATTAAAGAAAAATAGGAGAAAATATGCCATTAATCGTTGATAAAGAAAAAGAAAGACTTAAAATATTACAAGCTTTTGAAAAATGCATTGAAGAAAAAACAATAGATAATATCACTTTAAGAGATATAGCAACAAAAGCTAATATGACTCATCCAAAATTATTAAATTATTTCGAAAACAAAGAAGATTTAGTATTGTCTTATTGTGAATACGCTAAAGAATATATGAGCAAACATTGTAAAGATTGGTTTGATAGTCATGATATAAAAAACTATAAGTCACCGCTTGATTATATGAACACTTTTATGGAATATGTTGCCACAGGCGGAACACATGAAAATAGACCTACCGCAACACTTCAAACATATGTCTTAGCCAAATACAATGGTAAGATACAAGACATGGTAACCTCTGAGTTCAAGTCATGGAAAGAAGTTATGTATTCTTGTTTAAAAAAAGTCTATAAAAACAAAGTAAGCGAAGATCAAGCAGAAGCTATGATGATATTAATTACAGGAACATTTGTATGTAACTACACAAAAGCACTAAGTGGAAACATAAATAAAGAGATAATTTCTTCATTTAAACCATTACTAAAATAGCTTAACAAAATCTATTTTTTAATATCTGTCGTCAGTTGGCCCCTGTTTTTAGATTTCTAATAGTCTTTTCAAGTAGTTTCATATCAACAGGTTTTGAAATATGAGCGTTCATGCCAGCTTGTAAACATAATTGAATATCCTCAGAGAATGTATTGGCCGTCATCGCAATAATAAAGATTGATTTGGCTAAAGGATGGTCACTTTCTCTAACGGCTTTAGTAGCTTCTAGACCATTCATAACAGGCATTTGAACATCCATTAGGATTAAATCAAAGTCGCCAGGCTTAGAACTTTCAAATGTTTCAAGTAGTTCTTTACCATTTTCACAAATTGTACAAGTAGCTCCTTGCATACTTAATAGTTCTTTTAAAATCTCAGCATTTAATTCATTATCTTCAGCACACAATAAGTGCTTACCACTTAAAACAGAAACTTCATCGTTTGTTTTTTCTTTTCGACCTTCTATAGCATTAGTATGTTTATCGCCAACCTTAAAAGTTAGAACAACTTCAAAGCAAGTTCCTTCCCCTTTTGTACTTTCAACCTCAATTGTGCCACCCATTAAATCAACAAGATTTTTAGTAATAGCCATACCAAGTCCAGTACCTTGAATATGATTGGTTAGAGAATTTTCTTCTCTTGTGAAGGAATCAAAAATCTTGCCGATATAGTCTTTAGAAATACCAACGCCATCATCTTCAACAACAAATCTTAATCTAGCGAATTGTTTTGAATTATATTTCAGCTCATCAACGGTAAGCTTTATTGTTCCACCATTGTTGGTGTATTTAATTGCGTTAGAAACAATATTATTTAAAATTTGTAATAGTCTAACACTATCGCCTACCAGCCACTTATGTTTAATATTAAAAGTCTTAATAGAAAAGTTTTGTTTTCTCTCATTAACTTGAGGCCTAAACATTGTTTCTACTTGATCTAAAACATCATAAATAGAAAAGTCTATATTATTAAGTTTGGTCTTACCACTTTCAATCTTGCTCATATCAAGAACATCGTTTATAAGACCTAACAGATGTTGACTAGCTTTTTCAATCTTTTTTGAATATTCCAATACTTTATCCGGATTATTAGCATCATGTTCAATAAGTGTAGTCATACCAACAATCGCATTCATTGGTGTTCTAATATCATGAGACATATTTGCCAAGAAATCACTCTTTGATTGATTAGCTTCTTTTGCCATTTCAAATGCATTTTGTGTAGCTGAAATTGAAGCCTTTAACTTTTCGTTGATTTCATCTAATTCTTTATTTGTCTTTTCAAGATTTAAACGCTTTTCAAGTTCAATCTTTTGAGATTGTTTTTGTTGCTGCTTAAGCATGAAGAAAATAATGGCACTGGTAACTAGAATCATAAATACGCCAAAGGTAATGATTATAGTATTTGCGCTATTTACAAGCACAACAGTATTAACCGCAACCGAACTAGATGGAACAATAAAAATCATTGTCCATTCAGCATTAGCCAATTTCTTTAAAGCATAGTAATATTCCTTACCATCAAGCATTGTGTTAGAATAAGCTTCGCCATCTTTATCTAATGTTTCTTTTGTAACATCAAAGCTATCGCCATGAAGATAATTCATATCTTTTAAAACACTAAATATATTTGAACCAAGTAGCATTTGATTACCATTGCTGCTGCTAAACAATTTTAAACCACTATTATCCACAACATATATACTGTTAGTATTATCATATGCCTTGCACGCAAAATAATCGCTTAGTTCACTCATATTTTGGCTTATGCCAAAATAGATAATATCTATTTGTTTATCACCACTAGATAAAGTAATTGGTGTATCTAATTTATATAAGAAAACCATAGAATTTTGGCCAGTTGAAATCGAATTAGAAACATAACTTACTTTTTCTTTATTTGATTCAATATATTCTATTTCCCGAAGTAATCCTTTAGAACCATCTTTTGTATAATATTTACCAGTACTATCAATTGCGATAATTTCTTTTTGATTAGTTTCAGTCTCTGTTATGTAACTTTCACTTTTCATGTGCTCAAAAAGTTCATCTAAAGTAGTTGGATTAGATAACTCAAGGCTAGTACATTGTTGCTTAGCTTCATCCCATTTAATTTTTACAATATTGTCAACACCTGTAAAAAGTTGAGATGTAACTTCCTTCATTTGATTTAGTCTTTCTTTATAAAGAACATCATCAATATATTTGTTGTAGTAATGAAAGAAAAATGAAATACCCATCACAAAAACCAATACTATTAGTATTGAAATAAGTATCGCCTTTTTCTTTCCATTACTTTTCATCAAATTATTCCCACTTTAAAACATCAGCTGAAATAACATCATAATCAGCTAAATAATCTTCTACCGCCTTTAAACCATTAAGGCCAGTATCTTCAACATTACCTTCTTCGCCAACTTCTGTAGTAGCTGCACATACTACAAATTTATAAGTTGTATCATCATCTATTTCAAAGCCATCCCTAGTCACTAATACATAAGGATAAGCTTCATCTAAATGATATCTTCCATAGCCTATTTCAGCTAGTTCTTTAATACGCTTGCCACTCATAGTCATAACTTGAATAGTTCCAGACCAACTAGTTGGCACAAAACTAGAAATAGTTTGTTCACTAACAATTTGACCTTTAAATAGTTTACGTGAAACACCAATAGTATTTTGATTATCAGGTCCGCCTTCAATAAACTTGTTAAGTGAAATTAGTGCGATATCAACTAAACTGATACCTAGATAGTGGACTTCACTTAGACAGTGAAGACACCCACTATCT
>CAVCDR010000079.1:0-8949 GCA_963601025.1 Agathobacter sp.
ATCTTGGGTTGATAAAAGAAATCGGAACAACCACTGTTGAGACTCCATTATAGGCAGTATGTATACCCTTCATTCCTACACCATAAAGATTATCCTTTATTCTTACCATTTCATTTTTTGTAGGATATTTTTTAGAATATCTACCAATAAAACGAGCTAGAAGATGCAAAGCCATATCTTCTTTAGACTCATATGTATTTGAATATATGAAGTATAAAGTGATTGTTTTGAATTTGTTCGTTTTAATGTAGTTGATATTTAAATCTCTAGTAATTTTCTGCATCATTTTCTTCTTTCTTGACATATACTTCTCTTGGCTTAGAACCATTTGAAGGCCCAATAATATTGTTTTCTTCTAATTGATCAATTATTCTAGCTGCTCTATTATAGCCAATACCAAATCTTCTTTGCAGCAAAGAAGTTGAAGCCTTTTGGCTTTCTCTTACAAACTGCACAGCCTCATCATATAAACTATCTTTTTCTTTTTTGCCATCAGGTGTAAAAGAGAAAGAATCATCCGCTTCTTTATTTCTTTCTAATTCAAAATATGTATCATCATAATCAGGGATAGCCTGTTTCTTACAATAGCCGGTAATCTTTTTAATTTCTTCATCAGTCACATAACAACCTTGCACTCTTATTGGAGCACTCTCGCCACTTGGGAAATATAGCATATCACCATAGCCTAATAATTTCTCGGCACCTGTTTGATCTAGAATTGTACGTGAGTCAATCGAACTAGATACAGCAAAAGAAATACGTGATGGAATATTTGACTTAATTAAACCTGTAATAACATCCGTACTAGGACGTTGCGTTGCGACGATTAGATGCATGCCACAAGCTCTAGATAATTGCGTTAGTCTTTGAATAGATGCTTCTACATCCTTTTTCGCAACCATCATTAAATCAGCTAACTCATCAATGATAATGGCGATATATGGCATCTTCTCTAATGGCTTTTCATCTTCTTTTAAATTCTTATTATGTCTTTCAACATACTCATTATAGTCAGCGATATTTCTAACTTCACTTTCCGCAAACATTTCATATCTTTCTTCCATGATGACAACCATCTTTTTAAGCATCAAACTAGCCATATTAGAGTCAGTAATTACTGGCCATAATAGATGTGGAATATCATGATATGGCGTAAATTCAACCTTTTTAGGGTCTACTAAAACAATCTTTACTTCATTAGGATTAGCTCTTAATAAAAATGAAGTAATAATTGTATTCATACACACCGATTTACCAGAACCGGTTGCGCCAGCTACAAGTAAATGTGGCATCTTATTTAATTCACAATATACTGGTTCGCCTAATAAGTTTTTACCTAAGGCAAACATCAATTTACTAGAATTGTATTTCTCAGGAACCTTACGCATCAATTCAGACATTCTAACCATGACTGTTTCGGCATTTGGAATTTCAACACCAACGACATCCTTTCCGGGAATTGGAGCCTCTATTCTAATTGTTTTAGCTTTTAGACCCATTTTAATGTTGTCAGCAATACCATTAATACGATTAACCTTTACATCCTCACTAGGTTTTATTTCGAACTTAGTAACACTAGGTCCAATAAAAGTATTAATTAATTTAGCTTCAATGCCAAAGTTATGTAATATTTTTATAAGTTCAACACCCTTTACATCGGCTGAAGCTTGGTTTTGACTGCTTGGCTTACCTGTTATATTTGATAGTAAAGAAATTGGTGGCATGCGATATGACTTAGTATTTTTTACTGTCACCTTTTCACTTGGTTCTTCTAACTTTAATTGCTCAACCTTTTTAATAGGTTCTTCAATAATTTCATCCTTAGGTGAAGAAACAGTTTCATCTTTCTTATCGCTACTTAAATCATCCTTAAGAAAATATTCCATTGAAAACTTACTAGTATTTTCAACTTTCTCTATATGTTGTTCATTCACAGGAATAGAAACAGCATCAGCGCTAATTTGACCTGAAAAATAAGCCTTCATATCATTTTCAAGCTGTGTTCTTCTTTGTCTTTCTTCTTCCTCAAGAGCCTTTCGCTCTTCTTCTTGTTTAGCCCTTGTTTGTCTTTTTTCACTAACATAAGCATTATGTTTTTCCTTAATCTTAATGCCTGTATCCTTTACTCCACTAAAAAAAGTCTTATAGACACCAAGAGGAATGATTAATATCAAAGCTACTGTAAATAAGGCCACGATGATAATAATGCTGCCCTTTAGTTCAAAGGCTTTAGCTGTTAGATAAAGTAATAAAGTACCAATTAGCCCTCCACCATAGCTAACATCATTACTAGTAATGTTCTTTAGATTGCTAAAGATATTTTTTATTAAATCAATAGTAATAGTTTCAGCACTTGAATTTATTAAGTAGGCGCCAAGTAATAAGATGGCCGCATTCAAAACAACTAGACCAACATAAAACCAAGAAGTGAATTTATATTTCTTTTTTAAAAAGACATTTATAAAAAAACATACAAATAAGGTTATTAATATGGCTATATAATATGGACCACATAAAAAAGTAAAAAGATTGTTGATAAAGGTACCAACAACTCCATACTCAAATATTGAAAAATATATTAATAATCCTACGACAATAAAGGCTATGACGCTTTTATAATCGAAGGACTCCTCAATTACTTCTTCTTTCTTTTTTCTTGCCATTACTTTCCTCCATTAACTTCAATAATAGCAGGTAAAATCATTGGATGCTTACCCGTGTTTTTAGCTACATAGGCAGCAATTCTTTCCTTAGCTTCCATTCTCACTTTCATGTTATCGTAACGGTTTTCTTTTACCGCTTTAGCAACTGTATCACATAAGATATTGCCAATCTCATTTAATAGATTCTCAGCATCCTTTAAGTAAATAACACCTCTACTTTGAATGTCAGGCCCACCAATTAGTTCTTTTGTCTTGAAATCCAAAACTATACCACAAACAATAGCTCCATCAGTACTCAATGTTTCTCTATCTTTTAAAACCATACCTGAAACATCGGCTTTATCAGATCCATCAATTAAGATTTCATTTAATTCGATAAAATCGCGCGTTGAAACGAGTTTTCTATTTTCAAAAGTTGCGAATTGACCATTATCAAGAATAATAATACGGTCTGGTGTATAGCCCATATCTACTGCAATATCAGCATTATTAATCAAATCATAATATTGGCCTTTTACTGGTAGATAGTATTTAGGTTTAACAAGATAAAGCATCATCTTTAAGTCTTCTTTTGAAGCGTGCATGCTCAATAAATCTTTCTTGTTTAATTTAACAATCTTAACATCTGCTCGATATAAATCATCTTCCATAGCAGCAGCTTCTTTTTCGGTGCCTGGAACAACTGGCGAAGCAATGATAACTAAATCATCTTTCTTAAGTTCAAGTTTTCGATCTTCGCCAATGGCGATATTATTTAACAGCTTAAATACTTGCTTGCCACTTCCTGAAACTACACAAATAATGTCTTTTAAATCATTATTAAAATCTTTACCCGAAACAATTGTATTAGCAGGGATCTTATAATATCCTAATTCTTCAACATTTTTTAGTAACTTTAAATGATCTTCATCATAGAAATAAATTTTCTTTTTATATTTTTTCGCAAGTTCTAATATTTCGATAATGCGATATAAGTTTTGTTTATACAGAGTGATTATTAAACGATTATCTAAATTTTCAACATATGTATCAATCAAATCTGTTATGCGATGTCTTGGAGCAGTATAACCTTCTCTTTTTGAACTTACCGATTCAGACATCAAACATAAAACGTTTTGTTCACTAATTTTTGATAATACGTCCATATTCATTGAAAAAGCTTCATTTGTCATATCATAGTCAACAATAAACTCACTGGTATAAACAATTGAACCTTGTGCTGTTTCAAATATTAGTCCAATACCATCAGCAATAGACATCATTACTGGAAAAGAATGAATTACATGTCCAGCAATCTTAATTGTTCCATCTCTTCTAATAATATTAATTCTTTTTTTAGAATTCTTAGGAAGTTCATCCTCAATTATCTTAGCTGTTAAAGCAGTAGCATATACTTCAAAATCACATTCTTTTAAAATATGTCCTAAAGCCTTCATTACATCATCGTGACCATGGGTAATAAAAATAGCTTTAACACGATCTTTATTTTCAATTAGGTAACTATAATCAGGAATAACATATTCAACGCCTAATTGTTGATTATCGGGATATTTTAAACCAGCATCCACAACAAAAATATCATCGTTGATTTCGATGCAATACATATTTTTGCCGTCTTCGTCTAAACCACCTAATGCCATTAAGCGAACTTTTTCCATTATAATTCCTCCATAAACTTTACCTAGTAATTATAAGATAAAATAACTTTTAAATTCAAATATCAATCTTTATAAATTATACATGTTTTTCAATTATACAAATATCTATCTTCATCTAAGGCATACGAAAAGGAAGCTATTAAACTTCCTTATCAAATTTAATTATTCCTTATTTTTTAAAATAACGATTATATAAGCCCTCTAGTGCTTTGCCATGTCTTGCTTCATCTCTAGCCATTTCATGAACGGTATCATGGATTGCATCTAGGCCATTCTTTTTAGCACAAGTAGCAAGTTCAACTTTACCAGCTGTAGCACCATATTCACAATCTACACGCCACTTTAAGTTTTTAGCAGTTGAGCTAGTCATATTTGGTTCAAGTTCACCACCTAATAATTCAGCAAACTTAGCCGCATGTTCAGCTTCTTCATAAGCAGCCTTTTCCCAATATAATCCAACTTCTGGATAACCTTCTCTATGAGCAATTCTCGCCATACATAGATACATACCAACTTCTGAACATTCGCCATTAAAGTTAGCCTTCAATTGTTCATAGATGTATTTTTTGTCTTCTTCAGAAATATCAGGATTGTTTTTTACTGTTTCTTCATAAACACCAAATTTATGTTCAGCAGCAAGTTTCATTTCACCTTTTACTTCTTCAAACATATTTGACTTAGCATGACATACTGGGCATTCTTCAGGAGCTTTATCGCCTTCATAAATGTAACCACAAACTTTACATACAAATTTCATATACTTTCCTCCTAATATGTATTTGTATCTTTATTAAAACAAATTTTAAAGATTATTCAACTACTTTGCCCACAAGTTCGCCATTTAAAGAAAAGCTCATGCATTCAGTGATTTTAACATTTACTAAATCGCCTATTTCAATACCCTCGCCCTTAAAGTTAACTAGTTTATTTTCTAGTGTATAACCAGAATATACTTCATCATTTTTCTTTGATTTGCCATCTACTAATACTTCAACAATTTGATCTTTAAATTTTTGATTCTTCATATTAGCGTAGTATGTTACTTTTTTATTCAATTCTTGAAGTCTAGCCTCTTTAACTTCTCTAGGTGTGCTATCTTCCATATTAGCCGCAGGCGTGCCACTTCTTTTTGAATAAATAAAAGTATAGGCATTATCATACTTACAATAGTCAACGATATCTAAAGTGCCCTTAAAGTCTTCATCTGTTTCATTTGGGAAACCTACGATAATATCTGTAGTATAAGCGAAATTCTTTAGTTTACTATTGAGCTTATCAAATAAAGCCTTATATTCTTCAATAGTATATCTTCTATTCATTTTCTTAAGGATTTCATTACTACCACTTTGAACAGGCAAATGAATATATGGACAAATGTTAGGATTATTAGCTATCGCATCAATCATTTCATCATTGAAATCCCAAGGATGAGAAGTCATAAAACGTACTCTTTTAATACCCGTTTTAGCTACCTTGTCAAGTAAATCACCAAAGCCATAACCAAGCTTTAAATCTTTGCCATAGGCATTAACATTTTGGCCTAATAGACATACTTCTTTATAACCATTGTCCTTTAATTCTTGAACTTCTTTTACAACATCTTCTAATAATCTACTTCTTTCTTTTCCTCTTGTATAAGGAACAATACAATATGTGCAGAATTTATCACAGCCATACATAATGTTTACATATGCTTTATGACTTGATAAACGAGTAACTGGAACATTTTCAATTACTTCACCTTGTTTAGAATAGACTTCAATAGCTCTTTTTTTATCACTTTGATAGATATCATAAATCATCTTAGGTAATGAAGTTATATTATGTGTACCGAATATAATATCAACTTGATGATACTTTTCTAGTAGTGTTGTGACGGTCTTTTCTTCTTGAGCCATACAACCGCATATACCAATTAATAAAGAAGGATTGTCTCTTTTTAATCTTTTTAAAGCGCCTACTTCACCAAATACTTTATCTTCTGCACCTTCTCTTACAGCGCAAGTATTAATTAAGATAATATCGGCATCTTCTTCATTTTCACAAGGCACATAGCCTAAATTATCCAAAAGTCCAGCAATGGTTTCAGAATCTCTAAAGTTAGCTTGGCAACCATGCGTCTTAATTAAATACTTTTTATTTTTTCCTAAATCCTTAAATTTTTCATCAATATCGAAAGATAATCTTTCAATTTTTTCTGCGTTATTTCTTCTTCTAGCTTCCTTTATATCAGGAAGAATGTAATCTTTTTTCATAACTATTATTCTATAAAAAAGGCATAAAAAAACCAAGTATTTAAACTTGGCTCTTTCTTAGATCAATTATTGTGAAATTGCACCTGTAGGACAAGTTCCACAACAAGCACCACAATCAACACAAGTATCTTCACTTACTGTGCATTTTCCTTGATCGTCAATACTTAATGAACCTGTAGGGCAAACTTCAGTGCACGCACCACATCCAACACAAGTATCTGCATCAACTTTAACTGGCATGTTCGATCCTCCTTTTTGTCTTCTTAAGTATTATAAACTTTTAATTTTTTTAAAACAATCTTATTGCATGTTTTCTTCCACGTTATAATCGCTAGTATTTTTTGCGACTTGGTTATTGTATAAGTCATCTAGTGAATTATAAGCGTAGTAGAACCAGTTTTGATTATCACCGGTAATATTGATTTGATTATTTGGTGTATGATATGCATCTAAATCTAATTCGATTGTTCCATCAGCTTTTACTAGTATATTATCAAATGAAGCACACCAATAAATAGTATTGATTTGATCATATGATCCACCATAGTTTCTCACTTTAACTTCATAAACCAAGATTACTTTATCATCAATATCATAGTAATATTTGTTGTCGGCACGAACTGTATTATAGTAAGAATCTTTTTTAGATAATACATATAAACCCTTATATTCAAAACCCTCTAAAGAGTTTCCTGTTTGGTTAGCATCATCAAAGATATAACGGAATGAACCATCAGCCTTACTCTTCATTTCATTTAAAGCATCTTCAGTTAATTGAGAAGATTTTGTTAGTAACGAATCTAAAGCATCAACAGTAAATTCTTTTGAACTAACAGAAGGAATACCTCCATATTTACTAATATAAGAAGATACATCTTCATAGCTTAAGCTTGCTGTAATTACATCTCCTACATCTAAGCCTTCATACATTGAATGGCCATTAGAAACACTAAAGCTAATTCCATCTACACCACTAACTTCTTCACCCTTAAATGTAATTTTAGCAGTACCATTTGGAGCTACACCGCTATATGTAATATCTAATTCTTTAAAGATATCAACAGTTGGTGCTTCAGTTAAATTCCTTACAGTATATGTCTTAGTAGAATATTTAAACTTATAATTGAAATATTTTGAAGGGTCAGTAGACTTAACAAAGTCATAAACTAAATCAATTGCTTCATCAGTAGTTATACTACCTGTCCATTCGCTGAATTCAACTAGTCTTCTTAATAAAAGCAGATTTTCATAATTTACATAGTCTACATTACCATCATTATCATTTTTAAGATCTTTTAATTGTTTAAGTTCATCATTGATATCATGCCACTCAAACACAATTTGGTCGCCATTGCTTAAATGCCTTATATCTTTTCCGCTTGTTTCAGCATCCTTTAAATAGTAAGATACATACATGCAATCATATACCATGTCGGTAGGAGTATTTGAATAAAAGTATCCTTCGATATAATCTTGAGCTATATTTTCAACGGCTTCATCAAGCGTTGCGTTGGCTCTATCATATCCCAAGAACATTGAAGGAACATTTGACTTATTCATTAATTTTTTCAAGGCGCTCTTTAAGTTCTTATAGTAAGCTTCTTCGTCAAATTCTAATTTGTCACCATATTCACTTAGTAACGTTTCTGCTTCACTATCATAAGAAATTTGACCATAGCCATTGTATCCAGCAACTTCTAATGTATTGTATTTATTAAGATTTATCGTTCTTAAACTATTGATAATTAAGTATGCTACAACACATATCGCAACAACGCCACCAACAATTTCTAAGATAAGTTTAGTGTTCATAGGCTTTTTAGGAGCTCTGTAAACATTATTGTTGTAGGTATTATATTGTGTGTTAGTGGGCGGAACATTATTTGCTGATTGAGCTTGAGTTGGTTCAACAACAGGTTCCTTCGACTCTTCTTCATTCGCCTTTTCTTCTTTAACAGGTTCTGTATTTTCTTTTACAGGTTCCGTCTTAATTGTATCTTCTAAGCTTGGAGATACTTTTTTTGGTGCTTCACTCAATGGATTGCCGCAAACATTACAAAATTTTGCTCCATCATTTACTTTTGCACCGCATTTACTACAAAACATATTTTGTCCCCCTTATTTTTGTATAAACTTATTATAAATAAGAAAAGCTCTTTATTGTAGGCGTTTTTTCTAAATAAAGAGCTTATTTTTTTAGATTGTAGCCATCGCTAGAGCGCCAAGGTTATAGCCAACTAACGTTAAAGCAATTATCGCAAGTAAGGCGAATACCGCACCCCAAACAAACATTGACTTAGAATCTGTCCAACCAGAGCCTATCGCAACTGTGTTGATTGTTGATTGACCAGCAGGAGTCATATTACATATACC
>CAVCDR010000080.1:0-13701 GCA_963601025.1 Agathobacter sp.
AATCTATCTTCTAAAATATACTTATATAATTCATTTTCTAGATAAGGCCTATCTTTATAGGCTAAAGAAATAAGAAGTCCCGTATCTAATAAATAACATTTAAAGCTATTATCATCAGTATATAAATTAAATGCCACCGAAATATCGCTAACTTTTTGAGCAATATTCACAATGCGCGCATCATTAAGCCACTTTATAGCTCCAAAGTAATCTCTAGTCCTAGCATTTGTGCCAAGATGAGATATTACATAGCGCTTATCATGTTTTGATAATTCAGAAGGTATACGGTCAAAGAAATTAATTATATGATCACTATTTTCCTCTTGTTGAAGAGTCATATCGCTACGATATAAAGATAAGATATTTTGTTTTACATAATCAGCCTTACCAAAATTTTTAGTATCGATGTATTCTTCAATAACTTGGGGCATACCACCAACACACATATATTCTCTAAAGCTTTTAGTGATGCTTCTTAATATTTGTGAACCAAAGGGCTTAAGACTATCAAAGTGCTTTCTTATGGTTTCAATAGTAATATCATCGCCTATAGCCCATAAGAATTCTTCAAAATCCAATGGTTGTACCTCTAGGCTATATTCTTCAGAAGGAATTAATATTTCCGGACTATTTTTTTCAACAGTCGCTAAAGAACCGGTTTCGATATAATCATAACGCCCATCTTCTAATAAAGTCTTTAAAGCTTGACGAGCCATAGGAAATAATTGTATTTCGTCAAGAATGATTAATGACTTTCCTTCTATCAAATGTTTTTTATATGTTATTTCTAAAGTATTAAATAGTGTATCTAAGTCTTCTAATGATTCTATAAATAATTCTTTAATGTTAGAACTTGCACGATCAAAACTTATTTTGATGTAACTTTCATATTCTTCTTCACCAAGCCTTTCAGCTAAATAAGTCTTACCCGTACGTCTTGCACCCTTTAAAAATAAGGCATATTTAGGTGCATATTCATCTTTCCATTCTAGCATCTTATCATATGCTTTACGTTTGAAATATTGTCTCATAGGGAACCTCTATGCTTATTTTCACAATTCCGACAACTTTTTTCAAGTAAAATTTCACAATTCCGACACTATTTTGAGGTCAAAATTTCACAATTCCGACAATTATATTTTTATAAAACGCAATAATAGGCCTAAATATAGGCCTATTATTAATATCTAGTATGCTACTTTAAGAAGTTTTGATGTTACCCTTGAAGAAACCTCTAAGTAATAAGCAAGTTCTTCATTATTTAAATCTTCATCTTCCCACTTATCAAACTTATCAACCATATCAGAATACTTACCTACGTAACTTGCATAATCCATTAGTAAGCTCATATCGTTTGGATTAGCCTTATACTTTTCCATAAATATTACATACTCATCCATAAATTCTTCATAAGAATCCATCGCATCCTTAAACTCTTTTCTAATGCCTGAGCTTTCTGGTGTTGGAGTAGGAGTAGGCTCTGGAGTTTCTACCATCTCTTCTTCTACTTCAATAGTTTCAACCGGTTCTTTAGTTGTGATTGGCTTAGCCGTTTCCTTAACAGTTTGTTTGATGGTGTTGTTATTCACTTTCTTTTTACCATCTCTAACTTTTCCATAAATACCTAATGCAACAAGCACACATAAAATAATAATTATTTTCTTTTTCATATCCTCCACCTTTTCTTAATTCTAACTTTTTATAATTTTCCTTGTATTCACGATTCGTGAACCCCTTTAAAGAAATCATCGAGTGAAATATTATAATGTTTCGCAATCTTGTATGCACTTATTAAATCCATTAAACGATATCCACTCTCATAGTTGGCAATAGTTGTTTTGTTGTAGCCAATAACTAAAGCTAACTGTTCTTGAGTTTCTTTGTGTTTTAATCTAATTTCCTTTAGATTACTACCAATTATTTTGTTTAAATCTTCCATAAGATTCTCCTTTCATAAGAGAATCTGTAAATTTCGCGAAAGATAATGATAATATTTCTTTATGGAGATTATTAAAAATAAGGAAATTGTCGATTACTTAAATAGAATTAAAGTTAATTTAGAATCCAACTATCAAAACGATTATTTAGATGGTTATGTGGAAATAAATGATGAGTTAGAAGCTAAAAAAGAATTGATGAAGGCTGGTCAACAAGAATATGAGGAAGATATTAATAATCCTTTATTTATTGAAGCTAGTGAATATTACAACAACCCTTATGTTAAAAATATTAAGTTAGATGTTGTTTCTGATAAACATTTTTCATATGATCTTACTACTATTGAAAAAGGTTACTTATTTAATAGTGATGCACTAATTGATGATAAAGACAAAGAACTTAAAGATTATATGAAGCTTAGAGCTTTAAAAGAAGATATAAAGGCTATCTTTCTATATCAAGATGATAAAGAATGGATGATGGCTGTGCCTAGTGAATTTATTACTAATGATCCATATGCTAAGAAAGCCAAAGGAAAGGTTATTACTTTTGGACTAGGAATTGGTTATTTTGTTTATATGTGTCTATTAAATAAGGATGTTGAAAGTATCACGGTTATTGAAAAAGAAGGGGAAGTAATTAATATCTTTAATAAAATAAAGGATCAATTTCCAAATATTAATAAGATAAAGATTATTCATGGAGATGCGTTTGATTATTTTAAGGAAGACTATTTAAAAGATTTTGACTACATTTATGTGGATATTTATAAATCTAGTGATGATGGTCGCTACTTAATTGAAAAGCTGCTTGAACAATATCTTCCGCCTATTGAAAAATGTGATTTTTGGATAGAGAATTCTTGTTTATCAATTATTAAAACTTTAATTTATCTATATTATGATGAAAATGTATATCATCGACATAATAAGGTATATAAAGAATATCTTCCCTTATTTAATAAAGTAAGAAATTATTTTAATAGTTTAGATATAACTGTTGATAGAGTGGATACTTTAAAGGATTACATGTATAACAAACAAGTTATTAGAGAAATATTAGCCAGTAAGTAAAAAGGCACATATGTGCCTTTTATTTTTTTAAAACGAAGTCCATCCACCATCAACCGGAAGAACTACACCACTTATAAATTTTGCATCATCGCTCGCTAAGAATAGTGCTGCATTAGCGATTTCTTTTGGATCACCTTGTGGATTGCCGGCTAAACCAATAACTTGACCATAAGCTTTATAACCATCCATATTTGGCATTCCCATTGAAGTGCCAATTTCCGTCTTGAAGCCACCAGGTGCGATAACATTACATCTAATTCCTTCTTTTTCGTAGACAAAGGCTGTATTTTTACTCATCGCATTTAAGGCTGCCTTACTAGCACAATATATTGGACCTGCTGCTTGATGCATAGAACCAACTGAAGAAACATTGATTATAATGCCGCCCTTACCTTGTCTTAAGAATTCCTTACAAGCCTTACGCATGGCAGCCATTGGACCATATACATTGATATCAAATACTTGTTTATATTTTTCATCACTAGCTTCCGCCATAGGAGCCATATCATCCATTACACCAGCGTTATTTACTAGAATATCAATTTGACCAAATTCTTTAATCGCAAAATCAATGGCCCCCTCAATATCTTCAAGTTTAGATACATCGCCTGGATAAGCTAAAACTTTACCAGCTTGACCTTCAAGTTCTTTACATAACTCTTTAAGTCTTTCTTTTCTTCTTGCGAAGGCTACAACTTTAGCCCCTTCTTTAACATATAAAGAAACAATTTCTTTACCCATACCAGAGCTTGCACCCGTAACTAATGCCACTTTTCCATTTAATTTCATCTTCTTATCTCCTTCTACTATATTCTTTTAAATTAAATGTTATCCAACACTGTTATTATATAAGAAAATATTAGACTTTGTGAATATTATCACTAGTTAATTTTGTATAGAAAAGGTACCTGATAGGTACCTTGTTTATTACATTTCAAGTTCGTCCGCAATCTTTTCAGCTTCGACTAGAACTTTCTCAAATTTATTTAAAGCAATATCAATTGGCTCTGGTGTGTTTAAATCAACACCTGCATGCTTTAATTCTTCAAGAGGGTATCTACTAGAACCCATTGATAAGAATTCTAGATAATCTTTAACCGCATTTTCTTTACCACTTAAGATATTTTCTGAAATAGCGCAAGCACTAGAGAAACCAGTGGCATAAACATAAACATAGAAGAAATAATAGAAATGTGGAATTCTAGCCCATTCATATTTAACTTGTTCATCTACTACCATATCATCACCAAAGTATAGTTTAATTAATTCTTCATACTTATCACTTAATGATTTAGCAGTTAAAGCTTCACCTTTTTCAGCCATAGCGTGGGTTTCTTTTTCAAATTCCGCAAACATTGTTTGTCTATAAACAGTGCCCTTAAAGCCCTCAAGATATTCATTTAGTAAAGCTAAACGCTTATTTAAATCTTTTTCTTCTTTTAATAACTTTTCGATTAGTAAGTTTTCATTAACAGTTGAAGCTACTTCTGCCACAAACATTGTATAGTTACTATATTGGAAAGGTTGATTATGATGAGTCAACCAAGAATGTTGAGAATGTCCCATTTCATGAGCTAAAGTTGAAACAGAATCAAGTGTTCCGGTAAAGTTCATCTTAATAAATGGATTAGAATCATAAGTTCCTGAAGAGAAAGCACCACTTTCTTTACCAATATTTGGATAAACATCAACCCATCTGTCTTCAAAAGCCTTCTTTACTCTAGCTACATATTCTTCACCGAGTGGGGCAACAGCCTCTAATACCATTTGTTTAGCTTCTTCATAAGAATATTTATCAGTAATATCTTTAGTTAATGGTGTATAAAGATCATAATAATGTAACTCATCTACTTTTAAGATTCTTTTTCTTAATTTTACATAACGATACATTAAATCCATTCTCTTATGAATAGTATTAATTAAGTTATCATAAACACTTTCAGGGATATTGTCACTTGCCATCTTCATTTCTCTTGAAGACTTGTATCCTCTAAGTTTTGCCTCAGTAATAGCTGACTTTACATAACCACTATAAGTAGTACTTAAGGTATTAATATGACCCTTATATGTTTTATAAAAACTTTCAAAAGAATTTTTTCTTAAAGTACGATCCTTACTAGTTTGTAAAAGAATATAAGTAGACTCAGTAAGTTCATGTGTATTACCTTCACTATCTTTGATTGGATCAAACTTCATATCCGCATTAGTTAAAGCTGACATTGTTTCTTCTGGTGTATTAAATACTTCTGAGAAAGCTGCTAAAATAGCTTCTTCCTTACTTGATAACATATAAGGTTTATTTCTTACTAAATCACTTAAATAGAAATTAAATTCAACAAGCTTTGGATCACTGATGATTTGATTTAATTTTTCATCGTCATTTGCCAAAATTTCTGGTCCCGCAAAAGCTAGTGCTGTTTCAAGTTCTACAAGCTTTCCATAAGCCTTAGAATACATTGATAAGGCTATATTATTTCTAGTATCTTCTACTTTTCTTAAGTTAGCATAACAAAATAAGTTACTAGCTAAACGGGTTGCATCATTTTTTTCTTTTAAGAAAGCTAATATATCATCGACATTATTTAGTTTTCCTTCATATTTCTTTAAGCTAATAATTTTAGGCGATAATTCATTCAATGCTTTCTCAAAGTCTTCATCACTCTTAAACAGGGTACTTAAATCCCAAGTATCCTTGACATCAATATCTTTTCTCTCTTTTACTGTTTCACTCATAACAAAACTCCATTCCATTACTATTGTAGTATATTTAATATTTCTTCAGGCTTATTTACTATCCTTATTGCACCACTATCAATTAATTGTTGTTTACTTCGAAATCCCCAAGTAACCGAAATTGGATCAATATTAGCATTTAAGGCAGTCTTAATATCTGTAGGACTATCACCTATATATAAAGCCTCACTACTAATAATTCCCATTTTCTTTAATATTAAATTAGCACCCATTGGGTCAGGCTTAACATTTATACCTTCACATTTACCTAATACATAATCTAAATTAATATTACTAAAATGCATTTCAATTAATTTCTTTGTATAAGTATCATTTTTATTAGAATTAACCCCAATTTTAATTCCCTCGGCAATAAGTTTATCAACTATATCCTTCATTCCATCATAGGGGACAGTTGTTTTATAGTATTTTGAATCATATATTTCTAAAAACTTTTTATATGCTTCATCAACTAATTTAGGGTGTTCAACAAACATTTGTTCAACAAGATTTCTAATGCCATGTCCAACCATTGACATTGTCTTATCTGTTGAATCTACTTTGTTGATACCAAAATACTTATAAGTAAGATTAACTGTATTATTTAAATCACCAATGGTATTTAATAGAGTACCATCTAAATCAAAAATTATAGCTTTTTTCATTTCTTTAATACAATATTATCTTGTTCCTTATAAATACTATCCTTTGGAATAACACCTCTTACTCTACTTAAAGGATAAATATTGGTATTTCTGCCAACAATAGTTCCAGGATTTAAAACCGAATTACAGCCAACTTCAACATTATCGCCTAAGATAGCACCAAATTTTTTAATTTCTGTTTCAACCTTTTCACCATCTCTATCTTTTACTACTACAAGTGTTTTATCTGATTTAACATTTGAAGTAATTGAACCTGCACCCATATGTGATTTATAACCTAAGATAGAGTCACCTATATAGTTATAGTGTGGTACTTGTACATTATCAAAAATAATTACATTTTTTAATTCACAAGAATTGCCCACAACACAGTTATCTCCAACTAAAGCTGCACCCCTAATAAAGGCACAATGTCTTACTTCACTATTTTCACCTATTATTAATGGAGCACCTAAATATGCACTTTCAAAAACAGTAGCGCTTTTGGCAACCCAAACATTTTCTTTTACTTCATCATATTTATTTGGATCTAAAGTTTTACCAATTCTAATAATTTCTTCTTTAATTCCTTTTAAAGCTTGCCAAGGATATTCAAAACTACTTAAATAATCTTTCGCAAGAGTATGCTGCAAATCTAATAAATCATTTGTTTTATACATCTTCTATTCCTCTCTATTTATTGATTTTGTACTATCAAACCCATCTGGGAAACGTTTTTTTAGTTTTTCAATATTTTTAATAAAGACTTCTTCTAAATTTACATCTAAGGCTGTAGCTGTTTCAGCTAAATACCAAGCGATATCACCTAATTCTTTAATAATATCTTCTTTGTTTAAATCATGGCCTTGAAAAAGATGTTTCTTTATTAGATCAATAACTTCACCACTTTCTCCACAAAGTCCCATCGCTCCATTAACTAAAATATCTTCTTTTTTTATATTAGTATTAAGCGTACGCATCGCCAGCTTTTGATATTCATTAATTTCCATATTACACAACCTTTGATTTATATTCACCATTTTCAAAATAATAAATTAATTCACTCTTATCATCATTTTCCATTATGTCCAATATTCTATCTAAATCAAGTGATAATTCCTTATTTTTAAGTTCATCTTTTTTAAGCCAATAGACTTCACCTTCATTAGAGGATTTTAATTCACCAGTAAACTTATTACATTTATAAAAAAGAATAATATAACGATCCTCATCATTTATTTGTTTATATTCTTCTATTCCACAAAGTATTGGCTTAATTATAGTAAGACCAGTTTCTTCTTTTACTTCTCTAATTATCGCATCATGAAAGTTTTCGCCCTTTTCTACATGACCTCCAGGTAAGGTAATACCTGGCCAATCTTTCTTTTTTCTTTCTTGAACTAATATTTCATCTTCCTTATATATAAGACACATATTAGTAAAAATTACTTTTTCTTTTTCTCGCATACTTACATTATAAATTAATATTGTTGATAACTGATTATTTCGTGGGAAATATTGTGGTGGATAAATGTTGATAAGTTTCCTATATTTAGGGGCTTTTAATGTGGATTATTTAATTTCTTGGTGCAAAACTAAATTTTTTTCATAAATTTTATTCACATCCACATTTTAGAGTTATCCACATTGTGTGGAAAAGTTGAAAACTTTAAAGCAAGCCTTTGTTTAGGACTTTTTTTAATGTTTACAATGTGAAAAACAAAGTGTAAAACTTTTTTTATCCACATTTATCCACTGTGGAAAACTATGTTGATAACTTATAAACAATCTTTCCACATTTAAAAGATGTGGAAAGATGTGGAAAACTCACTAGAACGCCTTAAATAAATGGTAAAAAAAGATTTATTAGTGTTGAATACTTTTTTTGAGGTAAATTTTTTTCTTGAATATTCAAAATATGGTGAATTATAATGACAATACTTGGTTAAAAATATGACAAATGTAGACTATTATTATAAAAGCGTATGGAATAAGACTGTCCAAGATGTATATGACAGTGGAGATATAAAAGAAGATTTATTCAATCTAATCTTTACCGATTCTCATTTAATTGATCTAAATGAGAGAGAAGCTAGAGTTTCAGTACCTAATTTTATCAATCAGACTTTAATGGTTCAAAACAAAGTCTTAATTGAAGAAAAATTGGAACACAATATTGGTGAACATTTACCAATTACAATCACTTTAGAAGATGATATCAAGGCTCAAATACAAAATATGGTTTGTAATGATTATTTTGATCGTCAATTAGATATTAATCAAAACTTTTCTAATTTCGTATTAGGTAGAAGTAATAATCAAGCCCAACTTGCAAGTCTTACTTGTGCACGTAATTTAGGTGTTGTCTATAATCCTTTATTTATCTATGGTAATTCAGGACTTGGTAAAACACATTTATTAAACGCAATCGGCAATGAAGTTAGAAAAACTTTTCCAAGTAAAAAGATTGGTTTTATATCAGGACTTGGTTTTACAGAAGCTTTAGATAAATCAAATAAAAATAAATGTATTGATGAATTTAAGAATTCTTTTTATGATTTGGATTTATTACTTGTGGATGATATCCAATTTATTGCTGGTAAGAAATGGACACAAGAAGTATTCTTTTCAATATTTAATGTTTTAGTTAATAATCATAAACAAATTTGTATTACCGCAGATAAAACTCCGGCTGAAATCAAAGACCTAGAAATACGTTTATTATCACGTTTTAATCAAGGTTTAAATGTTAATATTCAATCTCCTGAATATGAAACAGCAATTGAAATTTTAAAGATGAAGATTGCTAATAATGTAGCCGTTAATGAAAAGGTTGATGATGATGTACTATCTTATATTGCCACTAACTTTTCGCAAGACGTTAGATCTTTAGAGGGTGCTGTAACTAGATTATTATTTTATTTCATTAATTTTGGAAACGGGGAAGACCATATTACTTTAAAGATTGCGACTGAAGCTTTTAAGGATCAAATTGTGGAAAACCATAATGAATTAAGTATTAATAAAGTTAAAAAAGCTGTATGTGATTACTACAATATTTCTAAACAACAAATTAATAGTACGAATCGTACTAAAAATATTGCTATCCCAAGACATATTGCAATGTATCTATGTCGAAAACTATTAGATGCTCCATATAAGGAAATAGGAAGCGAATTCGGGAAAAGAGATCATTCTACCGTTATAAGCGCTTGTGAAAAGGTGGAACAACTTATTAAAACAGACGCAGCTTACTTAAAAGCTATTAATGATATTGAAAAGCGTATAAATTAATCACCATTAATTCACATAATTATCAAGACTAAAAATGTTAAAATAAATGCATAGTTAAGGTTTAAAAATGAGTTATCCACATTTATCAACACCTTAATAATAATAACTTATATAAATTTATATAAAAAAGGAGCGGCCGATGATTTTCAAAATTAATAAAAGAGAATTTCTAGACACTTTAGGAATTGCATCTAAAGCTATATCTAGTACTACACCATTACCTTCTTTAAGTGGTATTAAAATTATCGCTAGTAATGATAGTTTAACAATTATTTCTTCTGATACTAATATTTCTATCAAATCAGTAATTAAGAATGATTTAGAAAGAGAGATACTTACTATTGAAGAAGAAGGCGAGATTGTAATTGAGGCAAGATACTTACTTGAAATAGTACGTAAGATAGATAGTGATTTTATTAATATTGAAGTATTTGATAATGCAGTTGTTAAAATCTTTGGTGGTAATTCACAATTCAAGATAAATGCTATGAATTCAAGTGATTATCCATTTATTAATTTTGATATTACTAATAAAACATTTAAGTTTCCTACCTACACCTTCTTTAAGATAGTAGATGAAACATCATTCGCATGTAGCGATAAAGATACTCGTCCTGTTTTAACTGGTGTAAACTTTAAGGCAAGTCATGGAAAATTATATGTTAATGCGACAGATTCATATCGTTTAGCTTCTAAAACAGTAAGTATTGATGAAAGCCTTGATTTTAACATCACTATTCCACGTAAATATTTATTAGATATTTATCATTCATTAGGTAATGTTGAAGAAGTTGAAATTGGTATTGATCCTTCGAAAGTTATCTTTATGTTTAATAATACAGTGATTCATACAAGACTTCTTGATGATGAATTCCCTGATGTAGCTAAATTAATTCCTTCTTCATTTTCTCAAAAGCTTGTAGTAAAGGCTAAAGAATTAATTAGTGCTTTAGATAGATCATCATTTATTAAAGCTGATGGTAAAAATATTGTTAAACTTTCTATTGATTCTAATAAAGTGGACATTACATGTAATGGTAGTAATGGTCATTCTTATGAAAATATCTCCGTTGTTTCATTTGAAGGAGCTCCACTTGAAATATCTTGTTCAGGTAAATATTTAATTGATGCCTTAAAAGCTTTAAGTGCAGATGAAATTGTAATCTCTTTCTCTGGTGAATTAAAACCATTAATCGTTACAGATAAGACCGATGAAAGTGTTATCCAATTAATTTCTCCAGTTAGAACTTATAAATAGGATTAGTTTTTAATCTAAAACATTCAAATAAGTAAAATAAAGCCTCAAATTTTGAGGTTTTGTTTTTTATTTACATTCCTACCTTATTTATTAAATTTCTTATATTAATGAAATAATGCTATAATTTATTCATGGAACAAGTAAAAATTAAAGATGAATATATCACTTTAGGACAATTATTAAAAATTGTTGATTTAGTTAGTAGTGGTGGTGAAACTAAATTATTTTTAAGTGAGAATAAGATACTTGTTAATGGTAAAGAAGATAATAGAAGAGGGAAGAAACTGTATAAAGATGATGTGGTTGAAATATTAGGAGTTTCATACATCATATGTTAGTTAATTCCGTTAAATTAAATAATTATCGTAATTATAAAAGTAAATATCTTGAATTTTCACCTAATCTTAATATTATTTTAGGAAAAAATGGTGTAGGCAAAACTAATATTTTAGAAAGTTTATTGGTTGTTTCAAATACTAAATCTTTTCGTACTTTAAATGATAGAGACTTAATTAAAAAAGGCGAACAGTATTGCAAGATAGAGTGTCTTAATAATTTTAATAAATATAAGGTAGTTATTAGTGATAATGGGAAGAAATTATATTTTAATGATGTTTTAGTTAAAAAGACATCAGAATATATTGGGAAGCTAAATTGTGTCTTATTTAAACCTAGTGATTTAAATTTATTTAATGATTCACCAAAAGATCGAAGACGCCTATTAGATATTGAAATAGGTAAAACTAATAAACAATATCTTAACAATTTACTTGAATATAATTTATTACTTAAAAACAAAAATAAATTATTAAAAGAAGAAAAGATTGATTTAAATTATTTAGAAATCTTAGAAACAAAGATGCTTACCGAGATGGAAGTAATAATTAAAACTAGAGAAGATTTCTTTAATATTATTAATAAATATTTAAATGATTATTATTACAATATAGCTAATGAGAATTTAAATTTAAGGGTTGTCTATAAAAAATGTAGTGAAGTGGAAAAATTAAAAGATAATCTTTTAAAAAGTCATGAAAAAGATACTTTCTATCACTATACAACCTTCGGGATTCATCATGAGGACTATAACTTTTATACCAACGATGAAAGAATAGAAGTTTTAGCAAGCCAAGGCCAAACGCGGATGATTTTGATTGCGTTTAAATTAGCTTTAAAAGAATATATTAAAGAGAAGATTAATGATGTGCCAATATTGTTACTTGATGATATCTTATCGGAACTTGATATTGGCAATAGAGAAAGATTATTGAATATTATTCCAAAAGATACTCAAGTTATTATTACAGGTACTGATTTGAAGGGAATAAATATTAGAGAGAATTTTAATTTGATTGAAATAAAGGAGGATACAAATGTCTGATACAAATATAAAACATGACAATTATACTTCTGATGATATTCAAGTTTTAGAGGGACTTGAGGCTGTTAGAAAAAGACCTGGTATGTATATTGGTACCACTTCTTCTACTGGTCTACATCATCTAGTTTGGGAAATTGTTGATAACTCTGTTGATGAAGCTTTAGCGGGGTATGCAAAACATATTGAAATTACGGTTGATAAAGATGATATTGTTACCGTTAAGGATGATGGTCGTGGCATGCCAGTTGAAGTTCACAAGAAGACGGGTATTTCAACTGTTGAAACTATTTTTACAGTACTACATGCCGGCGGTAAATTTGGTGGTGGTGCCTATAAAGTATCTGGTGGTCTACATGGTGTAGGTGCTAGTGTTGTTAATGCACTTAGTAAATGGTTAGAAGTTACTATTCATAAGGATGGTAAAGTTTACTTTGTAAGATTCCATGAAGGTGGTCATGTTGATAAACCTTTATATGAAATTGGTACTTGTGATAAAACCGAGACTGGTTCTACTGTAAGATTTAAGGCTGATGATTTAATCTTTAAAGAAGGTACTGTATATAACTTTAAAACTTTATATGATCGTATTAGACAAATGGCTTTCTTAAACAAAGGTATTCGTTTTACTTTTAATTGGGAAAAAGATGATGAAAATAAGGGTACTAACACTTTCTGTTATGAAGGTGGTATTAAAGAATATGTTAAATTCTTAAATGAAGGTGAAAACTTATTATTTGAGGATATCTTATATTGTGATGGAAGTGATGAAGAAACTAATATTTCAGTTGAAGTTTCTTTCCAATATAACACTTCATATACCGAAAAAGTTTATTCTTTCTGTAATAATATCTTTACTCCTGAAGGTGGTATGCATCTAGATGGTTTCAGACAAACACTTGCTAGAGTTGTGAATGCTTATGCAAAAGAAAAGAAATTTTTAAAGCCTGATGATCCAAATTTTACTAACGATGATTTAAAGGAAGGTTTAACAGCTATTGTTTCAGTTAAGCATCCAGACCCTCAATATGAAGGCCAAACTAAAGGTAAACTAGGTAATGCAGAAGTAAGACCTGCAGTTAATAAAATATTTGGTGATTATTTAAAGCGTTTATTTTTAGAAAATCCTGATATTGCGAAAATTATTATTGAAAAAGCTAAGTCGGCTAGTGAAGCTAGACTTGCTGCTATTAAGGCTAGAGAAACTGTACGTCGAAAAGATGACTTCGGTGGTTCTAATTTACCTACAAAATTAAAGGATTGTGCTAGTAGAGATGCCTCTATTTGTGAAATCTACATCGTCGAAGGTAATTCGGCTGGTGGTAGCGCTCAACAAGGGCGTGATTCTAACTTCCAAGCTATTCTTCCTTTAAGAGGTAAGAT
>CAVCDR010000081.1:0-12504 GCA_963601025.1 Agathobacter sp.
TTTTAATATTTTTTGGATTTTCATGGTTATAGACGAATACACAATTGTACGTGTAATAGGTCTTTTTATTATTACTTATTTAGAATATGTGTACTACAAGAAAAGGATTTTGTTCTTCGAAGGTAGAAAGGAAAAAAAGCCTTCACCATTACAAGAGTATTTAGATAGCGTTAGCGCTGCTTCCGCTACGGGATCTACAAATATTCAAGAAAATGATTCAGCATTTATTACCACTTCAGCAAGTAAGAGTGATAATTTAAAAGTTGAAAGTGTGCTTGCAAATGATAGTGTTTGTAGCAGCGAAACAAAAGATAGTATCGTTGTTAGTCAATCTTTTAAAGCTTTCAACAGTCAAGCTACTGTAATTCAACCTAAACAAAATTTTAATAATATTCTTACGGATAAGCCGGAGATTAAATATTGTCGAAAATGCGGTACTAGACTAGATAAGAATGCTCTATTTTGTAAGAAGTGTGGGACTAAGGTGATTAAGCTATGAAAAGATGTAATAAATGTGGGAGAAATTTAAGTAATGATAGCGAGTTTTGTTCATATTGTGGTTCTCAAGATTTATCAAAAATCTTAAGGATTAGTATGACTTGTAAAACATGTGGACAAGAATTGCCTTATGATAGTACATTTTGCCAATATTGCGGTAATGATGCATTGTATAAAAAGGTAATTGTTGAAGATAATAGCCAATATGTTCATGAAGAACAAACTTATACAGTAAATAAAAGTCCTGTAAATAAAATCGTTATTGTAGTTGCTTCTTTGATTGTGTTGATAGCGATACTTATATGTTTGATATCAACAACTTTATATAAAAATAACAGTTATGGATCGTTTTCTACAGGTTCAAATTTAACAGTTGAAGAAAGAAAATTAATAGAAGAAGCGAATTCAAAGCATAAGTAGGGAGAATGTATGATTAAAATAATTATATTAATTGGTGTTGGATTATTAAGTTGGTTTATAGGCTTATTTGGCTTTGCTCAAATTATTGGATCGATACAAAATATAGGAAATAGAAAATGGTATCTTACGGTATGGACTATAACTTTGTGGACTGTTATTTTAATTGGCTGCTTCTTTCTCGTGAAACATTATCTTGATAGTAATCTTATATCTTTATATATTGGGTATGGTATATCTTTAATATAAATACTTGCGTCAGGTAAGATTGAATAAATGCTTAAGGCGATAAAAAAAGAATCCTTGCGGATTCTTTACTATGCTGCTTTAGTAGCTTGTGCTTTTAAACTTCTTAATGCACGGGCAGAAACTTTAACCTTCTTAGGTTTTCCGTCAACCATAATCGTTGCATTTTGAAGGTTAACATTCCATTTACGGCGTGTAGCACGAAGTGAATGTGAACGATTATTTCCAGATAAAGGTCCCTTACCAGAAATTTCGCATACTCTTGACATAATACAGCCTCCCTTCATCAAACATTGCTTATTTAATTTATCATAGTTAGTTTTAAAAATCAATAATTTAAGTGCAAAGTTATTGTATAATATTTTCATGAGTAATATAAAACAGGTTTATGCCACATTAAAGATAGATGATGGTGATTTACAAATATTGGTTGCGGAATACTATAATACAAGATTCAATATCATTAATACCTATAATTGTGAGACATTAGGTGTCAATGAATACAAAATAGTAAATGAAGAAGAATTTGTTAAATGCTTAAAGGATGCGGTTGATGTTGTATCTAATAAGATAGGCGCAAGACTTGAAAAGGTTATACTTGTTTTGCCTCCATACAATTTCAAGAGAACATCACTTAGAGTTTCACTTATTCCAAATGGTTCTACTATTCGTAAAAAAGATGTTGCAAGAGCTATTACAAATGCTTTAAAAACTGATATTGATGATTCATTGATGGTCATTAATGCTTCAGTTATTAAATATACGATTAATGGTATATCATATCGACGTTTACCAGAGAATGAAACATGTGAAGAAGCACTTATTGATATTGACTTATTATGTGCTGATAAAGAAATGGCTGTTAGCTATGTAGAAGTGATCTATAAAGCTAACTTGGAAGTCTTAGATTTGTGCCTAAGTAACTATGCAATTAGTAAAGAAAGTGTATCTTTAGAAAATTCTATTAGTAAAAATATTATCTTATTAGACATTGTTAAAAACTATACATATTTAACTTTGTTGTCTAAGGGTAAATTATTACAAAGTGATATTATTTTTGAAGGCTTTAATACAATGTGTCAAGCTTTCTATAATAAATATCATTTGCCAATGGATACTATTAGTCGTCTAATTAAGTACAATGTTAATTTTGATGAGACTGAGTTAGATAAGACAATCTTAGCTTATAGTGATAATGATGTTCAAAAGCCTTTGACGGTAAGAGAACTTAATGAATTTATAAAGCCATACTTGGATAGTTATATTGATAAGCTATTACAAGCTTGTAAGCCAATTATGGAAATGGGCGCCGACTTTATTGTTTGTGGTGAAGGTAGTCAAATGTTAGCTTTAGTTGATAAACTAATGAGGGATAGTAACTGTGATGTTAAAACATACTATCCTGATGCGATTGGTGTTAGAAATACTAATTTGTGTGCAAACTATGGTGCTTTATTTGTTTATAAGGAAAAAGCTAACTTAAACGAATTAAGCGTTAATTGTGTTAATATAGCAGAGTACGATAAGGTAGTTGATCAGATCGAAGAAGATGTTGAGGGCGAATCAATTACTACTAAAATTAAGAATTTATTTGAAATGTATAAAAATAGGGAGGACTAATCATGACAATTAAACCTGAATATAATCAAGTTGCTAGAATTAAAGTATTTGGCGTAGGTGGCGCAGGCTGTAACGCTGTTAATCGAATGGTAGATGAGGGGGTTAAGGGCGTTGAATTCTATGTTTGCAACACTGACTTACAATGCCTTAATATGTCTAAATGCTCAAATAAAATTGTTTTAGGTAAAAATACTACTAAAGGACTTGGCGCTGGTTCTAATCCAGAAATTGGTACAAAGGCTGCGGTAGAAAGTGAAGATGAAATTAGAAAAGCTGTAAATGGCGCTGATATGGTCTTTGTTACTTGCGGTGAAGGTGGAGGAACCGGTACTGGTGGTGCGCCTGTTATCGCTAGACTTGCTAAAGAAGCTGGTGCTTTAACGGTTGGTGTTGTTACTACTCCATTTGAATTTGAGGGTAGAAAGAGAAATGATCAAGCTAATATTGGTCTAGAACAATTAAGAGAATATATTGATTCATTAATTATTGTTTCAAATAACAAGCTATTAAGTGTTCTTGGCAAGATTTCTATGCAAGAAGCCTTTAAGGAAGCTGATAATGTCTTAAGACAAGGTGTTCAAACAATTACTGATTTAATTGCTGTTCCTGCATTTATCAATCTAGATTTCGCTGATATTAAGACAGTTATGTCAGGTAAAGGCACCGCTTTAATCGGTATTGGTATGGCAAATGGTGACAATAGAGCTAAAGATGCTGCTGCTAAGGCTATTAAGTCTCCATTATTAGATGCTCAAATCAAGGGTGCTAAGGCTGCAATTATTAATGTAACTGGTGGTCCTGGTATTACTATTCAAGATTCTAATGATGCGGTTCAATACATCAAAGAAGCTGCTGGCAATGACATTGATACAATTTATGGTGTTGCTATCAATAATCAACTTGGTGAAAATGTTATTGTTACGGTTATCGCAACTGGTTTTGAATTAAGCTCTAATGGCACTGCAAAACCTAAGACTACACCTAATTTATATGTAGACAATAAACAAGAAACAGTTGTGACTCCAACTGCAGTTAAAAAAGAAGAAGTAAATATTGTTGAAGAAGATGACGACATTCCTTCTTTCTTCAAGACTAGAGTATAATATGAAAAATTTAGTGGATTTACATACGCATAGTGTTTTTTCAAAACATGCTTATTCCACTGTTACTGAAAACATTGATGAGGCCTTAAGAAAAGGCCTCATCTTTTATGGTATCAGCGATCATCAACCAGATCGTTTAGATTTTGGTGCTAACAAAAATAGCTTCTTAAATCTAGGTGTAATTCCTGATAAGATTGGTGACTTGAGAATATTGAAGGGTTGTGAAATGAATGTAGGTGAATACTTTAAAGATTGGGTATCTTTCTTTAATGGTAGAGTAGATTATCTAATTGGTTCCATTCATTCTTATGACCATGGTTTTGATCATTCAATTGAAGAAAACACACATTTTTATTTAGAAGCTATTAGGCATCCTTTGGTTAAGATTTTAGGACACTTGGATGATGGCAACCATTTAAGTGATTATGATGCCGTTATTAGAGAATGCCTAAAACAAAAGGTTTTAGTAGAATTAAATAATTCATCATTAAGTCCTAATGGTTGTCGCCTTAATTCTTTTGAGAATATGTCAAAGATGATTAAAATTTGTAAGGAAATTAATTGTCCAGTCGTTTTAAATAGTGATGCGCATATTAAATATGATGTTGGCAATGTTGATAGAGCATATGATTTAGCTCATGAATTAGGTCTAAAAGATGAGCTTATCGCTAATATCAATATGGATATTTTAAAGGACTATTTTGACATTAAATAAAAATTTGATAATATTAAAGCATTGAAAGAGAGAGTATATAAATTGGAAATTCCTTTGTCCTGTAACTTACTTACTGATCTTAATACTCTAAAAGGGTATTTATATGAATAGCACTATAATTGTCTTAATAATTTTAATTATCCTTAGTGGATGTTTTAGTGCTACCGAAACAGCTTTTTCTAGTGCTAACCGCATTAGACTTAAAAATATGGCTAATAATGGTGATAAGAGAGCTGGAGAAACTTTAGAATTAACCGATAAATTCAATAAACTATTAAGCACTGTCCTTGTAGGAAATAACATCGTTAATATCGCTTCATCATCTATAGCAACCGTTTTATTTGTAAAACTATTTCAAGATAATGGTGCCTTATTATCTTCGGTTATTATGACAGTTGTAATACTTATTTTTGGTGAAATTACACCAAAGACACTTGCAAAAGCACAACCGGAAAAGTTTGCGATGTTTTTTACTCCATTCATATCTTTTTTGATGGTGATTTTTACACCTCTTACCTTTATCTTTAATGGATTAGGTACGCTTGTTTCTAAACTTTGCTCGAGTGAAGAAAACGATGAATTTAAGAGTGAAGAGTTTATCACCATGGTTGAAGAAGCCCAAGAGGGTGGCGGAATGGATGAAGACGAGGCTGACTTAATTACTAACGCTATTGAATTTAATGACCAAGAGGTTGGCAAAGTATATACACCTAGAGTTGATGTTGTAGCTTGTGATATAAACGATCCACTCGAAGAAATTGACAAGAACTTTCGAGAATCTGGCTTTTCTAGACTTCCGATTTATGATGGAACGATTGATAATATTATCGGTGTTTTGCATGAAAAAGATTTCTATTATGTTTACTATAAGGAATCTAAAACCGAAGTTAAGCAAATTCTTTCTAAGCCTGTTTATACTAGTGAACATTTAAAGATTAGTGCTTTATTGAAACAACTTCAAACTTCTAAGTCACATATGGCTGTCGTTATTGATGAATATGGCGGTACTGCCGGTATTATTACAATGGAAGATGTATTAGAAGAGATTGTTGGTGAAATATATGATGAACATGATGAGGTTATCGAATATTTTAAGAAACAAGATGATGGTACATATCTAGTTAATTGTGATGCAGATATTGAAGATATGTTTGAGTATTTTGATATTACACCAAAAGAAGAATATGAGTTTAATACGGTATCTGGTTGGGTTATTCATGTATTAGATAAAATACCTACAATTGGTGATAGTTTTGCTTATCTAAATCTTAATGTTGAAGTAACTGATGCAGATGAGAAGACTGTTAATGAAATTAAAGTTAAAATTATTGAGGAAGAAATTGAAAAAGACTGATGCAGCAATTTTTTACTGACGAAATATTAGAGGTAAATAAACAATATCCCTTAAACAAGGATATTGTTTATCAACTTAAAAAGGTCTTAAGGGCGAACGATGGATATGAGTTTAGATTGGTTGATAAGAATGCTCATATCTTTTTGTGTTCTTTAAAGGATAATGAAGCTTTGATATTGGAAGACTTAAAAGAAGATAATGAATTAGATGTTGATATTACGGTTGTCTTATCTTTGATCAAGAATGATAAGTTTGATTTTGCGATTCAAAAGTTAACGGAATTAGGTGTAAAGAGAATTGTTCCTTACATGGCTAAAAGAAGTGTTGTGAAACCAGGCAAAAATGGTAATAAGCTTAATCGTTTTACTTCTATCGCAAGGGAAGCAAGCGAACAATGTCATCGTAATATAGTTCCGGAAATTTGTGATTATATAAGCTTTAAAGATTTAGTTAAGTATAAAAGCGAAGTTAACTTAATCGCCTATGAAAAAGAGACCGTATCTATAAATGATTTAACTAAGGCTAAATCAATTACTTATATCATTGGACCGGAAGGTGGCTTTGAAAAAGAAGAGTATGAAGATATTGTGAAATTAGGTTTTGATTCAATAAGTTTAGGCAAGAGAATCTTAAGAGCGGAGACGGCAGCTATTTATTTAGCTAGTAATATTGCAGGAGCACATCAATAATGAAGACATTTGCGTTTAGCGTTTTAGGTTGTAAAGTTAATGATTATGAGGCAACCGTATTAAAAAATAAATTAATTCAAAATGGATATAAGGAAGTATCTTTTAAAGAAGTAGCTGATATGTATGTCATTTTTACTTGTTGTGTAACAAATACTGCTGAATCAAAGACACGTAAAATGGTACATCATGCTCGTAATACTAATCCATATGCCTATGTTGTGGCAGTGGGTTGTTTAGTACAAATAAAAGGCGATAGTAAGGACTTTGATGTAGCTGATTTAATTGTTGGTTCAAAAGATAAAGATAAACTATATAATCTGATTTCAGAAGGAGTAAAAAGTAAACAGGTATCTGAATTAAATAATAAATTTACGGAGTTATATCTAGATACTTATCCTGGCAAATCTAGATCTTTTCTTAAAGTTCAAGATGGTTGTAACCAATTTTGTTCATACTGCATTATTCCTTATGCAAGGGGCAGAGAGTCTAGCGCTAATCATTTAAAGATAATTGAACAAGCTAGACAATTAGCTAAAACTAGTAAGGAACTAGTTTTAGTTGGCATTCATACAGGTCGCTATAATGATGGTGAATATAAACTATTTGATTTATTAAAGGATTTATGTCAAATAGATGATTTAAAGACTATTAGATTATCTTCTATAGAAGTAACGGAAATTACGGATGATATTATTGAACTTATGAAAAACAGCAATAAGTTAGCTCATCACTTACATATCCCTTTACAAGCTGGAAGCAATAATATTTTAAAGGCAATGAATAGACCTTATACTATTGAAGAATATAAGGAAAGAATCGCTTGTATTAGAAGCCAAATTAAGGATGTTTCTATTTCGACTGATTTAATTGTAGGCTTCCCTGGTGAGAGTGAAGAAGACTTTAATGAAACTTTAAATAATTTAAGAGATATTAAGTTTAGCTTTATTCATTGTTTCCCTTATGCAAGAAAAACAGGTACTAGGGCTGATAAGCTAGATGGTCACTTGGATGAAAGAATTAAAAAAGATCGTTTATATAAAGTTCAGGAATTAGAGAAAAAATACACCTTAGAATATCGTTCTATTTTCTTAAATAAAGAAATGGAAATGCTGGTTGAGAAAGTTGATGATGAAAAGATATATGGCTATGTCAAAGAATATTTTTATGTGTGTGCAAGGGGTAAAGCTAATGTTGGTGATATAGTTAAAGTAATAATAGATGAAGTGAATGCTGATGAGGTTTTAGCTCATGTTTCTTGATGAACTTTTTAAAGATACGCCACATATTGAAATAGAACAATTATCCATTGACTCACGTGTACCAATGAAAAATTGTATTTTCTTTTGTATTGCGGGCATTAAATATAATGGCCATGATTACATTAAAGAAGCTATTAAAAACGGGGCAAACGTTATTGTCTATAGTCAAGATATTGATACTAGTGATAATGCCATCTTTATTAAAGTTAACGATACAGCTGATTGTTTAAATCAAATTGCACCTAAGTTTTTTGATTATCCATTATCCAAACTAGAGACTTATGTATGTTCAGGATGTGATGGTTTGCCTAATGTTTCTTATCTAATTAAGAAGATGATAGGCAACTTCAAGTCATCTGCTTCAATTGGTGTAAATGGTATTTATTATGGTGACAACCATTTGCTAAGCAAAGTTCCTACTTTACCAATTATTGATACTTTTAGATATCTTGATACATTTGTTAAAAATGGGGTAGAAGCCGTTGTTTTAGAAAGTGATCCATTAGCTTTTTCCTATAAGAAACTAGATGGTATTAAACCGGATTGTTTTATTTATACAAATACTAATGAGTATTCTACATACTATCAAGAAAAATATCTTAATTACTTTAAAGTATTAAGATCATATTTATATACTTTAGATGATGATACAATCTTCGTCTTAAATAAAGATGATGTTTCATATAATGAACTAATTGATGCGACTGGTTCTAAGACATATAGTTATGGTTTTGATACAGAAAGTGATTTTGTGATTAAAAATCTTAAACAATCTGCAAGTGGTACTTCTTTTACGCTTTTATACAACAATGTAGAAACGATTTTTAAGACCGCTTTAGTTGGAACCAAAAACTTATATAGTGTAGTAGCAACCCTTGTAGCCTTAAGTTTAAATGGCTATGAATTAAGCGAATTATCTTTAATACTTTCTTTTGTAAAGTTTATTGAAGGCGAGATGCAAAAAGTAATTGAACCATCTGAATACAATATCTTTATTGATAGCGCTAGCAATCCAGATACCATCTTACAAGATTATAAGTTTGCTAGAAGTATCTTGAAAAGAGGAAAGAAGATTGTGGCTTTACTAGGCATTAATGGCGGTGACGAAAAAGAAAATATCAAGGAAATAGCACGTGAAAGTTATGAAATGGTTGATAGAGTTATATTAACCGAAAATAATTCATTAAATAACAATGTAGATTTAATATTAAATAACTGTTCATACTTATTTAAGGGTAACAAGCCATTACTTATCGAAGATCGTAAGATCGCCATACAATCAGCAATTGATTTATTGAATAGTGATGATATTTTATTGATTTTAGGCAAAGGAAAAGAACAATTTCTTATAAGAAATTTAGGTAGAGAATCTTATGAAGGCGATTATGTAATTGCTACTGAATATATTAAAGAAATAAACAAAACAAAGGAAGAAGTTTATGACTAATATATTATTGAGTCCAATTAACGATGATATTGCATATAGAAATATGTATGATGAATTATCTAAGTATGCGAATGTTGAATTTGTTAAAGGGAATAATCACGACTTAAAAGGCTATGACATCTTTATTGGTAGAAGCCTTTCAAAAGAAGAATTAAATACCGCTGATTGTTTAAAAGCTATTTTTACATATAAGACAGGTGTAGATGATTTTCCTTTGTCAGAACTAAAGAAAAAAAGTATAAGGCTAGTTAATACCCATGCGGATAGTCAATATGTGGCTGAATACGCCTTTGGTTTAGCGGTTTCTTTAGTAAATAGAATAAGTGAATTTGATAAGAAATTTCGTCGTGGTATATGGTTTGATTTAGAAAATCCTTATTGGGTAAGTATATTTAACTTAAAGATTGGCTTATTAGGCTATGGTAATATTGGCAAAAAGATTAATAATATCTTAATCAATAATCATATTGAAACCTATACAATTGATAGAGGCAAAGAATATAAAGATATCAAAACATGTTCAAACTTATTAGAACTAATTGATACAACAGATATGCTTATAATGTCTTTGCCTAGTACTAGTGATACTGATTTAATCATTAATGAAAAGGTAATCGAAAGACTTACAGGAAAATATTTAGTAAATGTTGGAAGAGGCAACTCTATTGATTTAGAGGCTTTATATAATTCATTAAAAGCTAAAAAGATGAAGGGTGCCGCAATTGATACTTGGAATAAGAAATGTTTTGATCCAAATGTTAAATTTTATCCAACTGATATACCTTTTATTGAACTAGATAATGCAATCTTATCACCACATCAAGCTACTTATTTAAAAGATGGAACAAAGCTTTATACTCAAGATATTTTAAAGAAAGTTATTGTCTATTTAAATGAGGGTACTTTGAGTGATGAAATAAATTTGGATAAGCAATATTAAGCTTGCAGAAAACGATTATTTTGATATAATACTAAAGGATTTGAGAGGGGGTGTTATAAATGTCAAGAGTAGTTGTTAAGGAAAACGAACAATTAGATGATGCTTTACGTAGATTCAAGAGACAAGTTTCTCGTAATGGTACCCTTTTAGAAGTTAGAAAAAGAGAATATTACATTAAGCCAGGTCTTAAGAGAAAACTTAAGCAAGAAGCTGCAAGAAAAGCAAGAAGAGGAAAATAGTGCTATGGCGCTATTTTTTTATATAATGGAACCATGGATTATAAAGAAATTAGCTTAAATGATTTAAATCAAAAAGAATTAATTGAATTTAGTGGCGTTAATAATATAAATATTAAATTAATAAATGATTTAATTAAAATAGATTTATTGTTAAGAGGCCATTTAATTAAAGTTGATTGTGACAAGAATACATTTCTATCACTTAATAAATATCTAGATGCCTTAATTGAGTTTGTAAAAGCTAATTATTATTTAGATGAAAATACAATAAGACAAACTTATTTAAGCTTATGTAATAACGAGGATGTATCTTGGCATAATAAAATAGCTTTTATTACAAGTAATGGTAAACCAATTAAATATAAAACCTATAATCAATATCGTTTAGCTAAAAGTTTAGAGGATAATGACTTAATCTTTTCGATTGGACCAGCAGGTACTGGCAAGACTTATTTAGCCGTATTACTTGCGTGTAAAGCGTATAAAAATGGTGATGTTAAAAAGATTATACTAACCCGTCCTGCTGTCGAAGCAGGGGAATCATTAGGCTTTTTGCCTGGTGATTTAAAAGAAAAGATTGATCCTTACTTAATGCCTTTATATGATTCTTTAGATGATTTATTAGGCAAGGAACAAGTTTCTAAAATGGTAGAAAGAGGAGCTATCGAGATTATTCCTTTAGCATATATGCGAGGTAGAACCTTAAACGATGCCTTTGTAATATTAGATGAAGCTCAAAACACAACGGCAGGTCAAATGTTGATGTTTCTAACTAGACTTGGTTATAACAGTAAGATGATTGTTAATGGCGATATTAGTCAAATTGATTTAAAGATTGATAAAAAATATTCGGGTTTAGTTATGGCTAAAGAGAAATTAAAAAACATAAACAAAATATCTTTTATCGAATTTGATAAACATGATAATGTAAGAAATCCATTAGTTGAAAAGATAATTGAAAGCTATTCTATTTAGATACTTTTAACTTTAAATATTTAGGAAGAATATGTAAGTCTAAATGTTTTGTTAGATAGTTTTCGCCATCTGATTGACAAGTCATTTCCTCATCACTATCTATTATTATATCTTTACATCTAACTACTTCTATGCCATCTTTAAGTGTTGCTTTTCCTTTAAGGTATTTAACAAGTGTCTTATATACTTTAAAGCGATTAGCTTTTTTAAATAGTACTAAATCAAAGTAGCCATCATCTACTTTTGCAAGTGGTGCAGCACATGCACCATTGCCATAATATGAACCATTCATATTACAAATAATATAGTATTCACCATCTCTATTATTTCCATCTACACTCATTTTTACTTTAAGCGATTTTAAAAAGATGGCATTATAGATGATACTTAAAATATATGCTGGGCCTTTTGTAATAAATGATTTTCTTATCATTCTTGAGGCATCATAATTAATCTTGGCATCTATACCAAGGGAGGTTGTATTGGCAAACTTCATCACATCGCTTTGGCCAATATCGATTAATCTTTCTTTAGCGTTGATAGTATTTATAATATTAGCTTTTAAATCTTTATTTACACCACCAAAATATCGATAAAAATCATTACCAGAACCACAAGGAATTAATCCTAAAGGAATGTTTGGATTAATATTATTGACGGCTTCTAAAAAGGTGCCATCACCACCAACGGCATATATTGTAATATCTTTATAAACATTATATTCCTTGATTATATCTTTACCGTGATCTGGATATTGAGTAACTTTAATTTCATAATCAAGCTTTTCTTTTCGACATATTTCCTCAATATAGGGGATGGCTTTTAAGGCCGCTCCTTTACCTGATATTTTGTTTATGATAAATAAATGTTTCATATAAATATTTTAATACATAAAAATAAGAGATAAAATGGTTGTTATGAAAAAGATATTAATCGCAACAAGTAACGCTCATAAGGTGAGCGAAGTAAAAGACATTTTAGCTTCATTAGACTATGAAGTAG
>CAVCDR010000082.1:0-18531 GCA_963601025.1 Agathobacter sp.
CAATGGAGGTGGTCTTACTCCTCTATTAGATAAAGATGGTAAGCCAGTTGTTACACCAGTCGAGAATATCTAAGGCAAAGAAAAACGTCACACAATGTGGCGTTATTTTATTATGGCGTCCCAAAGAGGAGTTGAACCTCCGACCTTTCGCTTAGGAGGCGAACGCTCTATCCAACTGAGCTACTGAGACAGTGCTAATAAATTATATATTAAAAAGTGAGCTTGTGCCCACTTTTTAATAATAATAGGATAAATGAAAAACTTTTAACTACATAGTAATTATTTACTACACGATTATAGTACTACGCAATTGTGTAAATTGTGTGAAAATTTTTCATTTTAAAATGTAAATTTTTACATTAATACATTCCCATGCCACCGCCAGCAGGAGCAGCAGGTTCTTTTTCTTTAATTGTGCCAACGGCAGCCTCTGTTGTAATCAATAATCCAGATACGCTAGCAGCATTTAATAGAGCACTTCTTGTAACCTTACATGGATCAACGATACCTTCTTTAAACATATCTACCCATGTGCCATTCTTTGCATCAAAACCAATGTTACCAGTTTGTGTTAATTGTTTTTCAACAATTTCCTTACCATCATAGCCAGCATTTTCAGCAATTTGATATAAAGGAGCAGTCATACTATCAAGAACGATATTGATACCCTTTTGAACATCAGTTACATCACTTCTAAGTTCACTTCTTACTTCCTTAGAGATATCCGCAAGGCATGCACCACCACCAATGATGATACCTTCTTCAACAGCGGCTCTAGTAGCGTTTAATGCATCTTCAATTCTTAGCTTCTTATCTTTCATTTCAGCTTCAGTTGTAGCACCAACCTTAATTACAGCTACGCCATTTGATAATTTAGCGATTCTTTCATGAATTCTCTTCTTATCATAATCACTTGTAGTCTTTTCAAGTAATGTTTCAAGTTCATTAATTCTTTCCTTGAAGGCTTCCTTAGAACCAGCACCCTCAATTAAAGTTGTAGAATCTTTTTCAACAATAACTTTCTTGCATGTACCAAGATCAGCCATAGTCATATCCTTAAGTTGCATGCCTAAGTCTTTAGAAATAACTTTCGCACCAGTTAATGTAGCAATATCAGCTAATTGATCCTTTTGGTTATCACCAAAGCCTGGAGCCTTAGTAGCTACAACATTGAATGTACCTCTTAACTTATTAACAATTAATGTTGAAATAACTTCATTTTCAATGTCATCGGCAATAATTAATAAAGCCTTATTTTGTTGAACGATTTGTTCTAGAATTCCTAATACATCTTGAATAGTAGAGATCTTTTGATCAGTAACTAAGATTAATGGATTTTCCATTTCTACTGACATCTTTTCTCTATCACTTACCATATAAGGAGAAATATAGCCCTTATCATACTTTAAGCCTTCAGTTACTTCAAGTGATGTATCAAAGCCTTTAGATTCATCTACATTGATAACACCATTCTTGCCAACTTTTTCCATTGCATCAGAAATAATTTGACCAATTTCTTTTGATCCAGAAGAAATAGAAGCAACACTAGCAATATCACTAGCAGAATCTACTTTCTTAGCCTTAGATAATAATACTTCAGCAACTTTCTTACTAGCTAAATCAATACCATCTTTAAGGAATACTGGATTAGCACCTTTTTCAACAGCTTGTAAGCCTTTATGAACAATTGATTGAGCAAGTACAGTGGCAGTAGTAGTACCATCACCTGCTGTATCATTAGTATTATTCGCAACTTCATAGATTAACTTAGCGCCCATATTAGCGAAAGTATCTTCAAGTTCAATTTCCTTTGCGATAGATACACCATCATTTACTATAATTGGTGAACCATAACCCTTATCTAATACAACATTTCTTCCTTTAGGACCAAGAGTTACTTTGACTGCATCAGCCAAAATATCAACACCCTTTAACACGCTATCTCTAGCATCTTTTGAATATTTAACTTCCTTTGCCATAATAATTCCTCCTATTCAACAATAGCCAAAATATCTTCAGCCTTAATTAAGATGTAATCTTCATTACCATCTTTTACATCAGTACCAGAATATTTCTTGTACATAACTTTGTCGCCTACTTTAAGTGGCATTTCATATACGTGATCGTTAACCTTAACTTCCTTAACTTCACTTAATGCAACTACTTGTGCATATTCTTCATTCTCTTCTTTTTGAGAGATAATGATGCCACTCTTTGTTTCCTTAGCGGCTTCAACTTTTTTAAGTAATACATTGTTATACAATGGTTTAATCATTTTTGTTATTCCTCCTAACACATCTTATTATAGCTATAAATAGCACTCAGTCAACAAGACTGCTAAACATTTAGCATATCTTTAGCACCATCCCCGATAAATAAAGGGTTTAAAAAAATCGAGCAATTAAACTCGATTATTTTGCACGTAAGATAAAGATAAGAATAACGATTGATATTAAGCTTAAATTATCAAACAACATGAAATTCTTATTGATTTCATTTACTTTTGTCTTAGATAATACCAAACCCTTTAATAAACAGTTGGCACTATTTAAGATTATTAATAAGATAAAGACAAATAGGTATTGTTTAATAAAGGTATCATCAATGATATATGTTTCTACTATTGAAAAGACAAAGCCTGTTAATAATAAAAAACAGTAGAAGTTTCTTAAATTATCTTTTCTTTTATATTTAAATAAAAGAACTATTGAAACAATATAGGCTATTCCTACAATAAAAGGAAGAAGATATTTTAAACTCATTCAATTATTCCTTTTGGAAAATCATCAGAAACTTTTTCAAATAAAGTTTCTGGATGTTCTAAGACATAATGCACATATTTTAATGACTTTACAAAGTAGAAGCCATCAGCAATTCTTTCATCAACCGTGAAAGAAATATTAACTTTCTTTCTACCGTCAACTTCTTTAATTGTGCCAATACAAATCATGATTGAACATGTTCCATAGTTACTTAAATGATGATAAGGTGCGCTAGCTCCAATTGAACCAAGATTTGAAATAAGAGCGGTTGCATAATTTGGATCGCCCTTTGACAAAGACGAAGGCATGCAGCCAAAGAAATCCATTACTTGCGTAGTCCAGATTAATAAATTCAATAGGCATCTAGGAAGCTTACCAACAGTATTCATTAGTTCATCCAATTCATTACTATTGGTTTCTCTAGCCTTTTTAACATCACCTAAGATATGACTTGAAACATCTTTAATGTTCATATTTGGCTTAATATTCATAAACATTAGCTTTTCTTCAGCATCATCCTTAAATTGTTGTTTAGCTACAAAAGCCAAAGAAATATCATTTCTCCTCCAATATCTTTTACCCTTAATGAAATAATTCATTTGTGGTCTATGATATATTGTTTTACCTAATGCATAGCAAAAACAATGGAAAAACTTAATATTTGTATTATTTTTTTGATTATAATCCTTAATATATTCTAGTAAATCAGTTACATCAAAATCTTCCCACATGCATACCTCTGCTTCAGCACGTCTTGGCATAATATATGTCACAATAGAATGATATGGTTCGCTAAATTTTACTCTTGTTGCATCTTTTCTTCCCATAATAAAACCCCTCGATAACTGTTATATTATACATTACCGAGGGGAAAATATTAATTATTTGTATTTATAGAAGCCTTCACCAGTACTCATACCAAGTTTGCCTTCAGCAATATACTTCTCTAAAATTTCCTTCATACCCTTAAAATTATAAGGAAGCATCATCTTAGAAAGTAAAGGCTTAAATAGACCCGGGACCTTTTGGTATTGATCAACAATATTTAAGGCCGTTGTTAAACCTACAGTATCAAAAATCTTAAATGGTCCCTTTGGAGCACCCGTTCCCTTAGTCCAAGCTAAATCGATACTTTGAGGATCCGAAATACCATTAGCGTATAAATCTAAGCCTGATAATAAGAATGGAACAAGCATACTATTTAATAGATAACCACTCTTTTCTTTTAATACTGGAAGAGCTAGCATCCTAATCTCATTTGCAAACTCGCAAATTTGATCAAAATACTTTTTATCCGTCTTAGCTTGCACCATGATTTCAGAAACATTGTTTTTCCAAATCGAGTTAGCGAAATGCATTGATAAATATTTATCTTCCCTACCCGTATACTTCGCAAACATACTTGGTAAAAGCGTTGAAGAGTTAGTTACAACAACTGTTTTTTCATCCAATAATGGTGCCATCTTTTCATAGAAAGCAATCTTATCTTCTTTATTTTCAGCCATTGATTCAATAATTAAGTCTGCATCCTTAAAAGCCGTCTTCATATCAAGTTCTAATTTAACATTGATATTTTCAACTTTATTAACGCAATCTTTATAATCAAAATTATCAAAGTCAGCTAAACCTGGACACCAATTTTCGTGTGCAGAACTAGGATCATTCATTAGTTTTAAGGCTTCTAGATAAGTCTTCTTTAAATTATCAATTTTAGGTTGGCATCTAGTAATACTGCTTTCGCTTCTAAGCCAAATAGTTACATCAAAACCGCAATAAGCACATTGGTAAGCAATTTGACTACCTAGTACCCCACCACCAGCTACAACAATTTTCTTAAAATTAGTCATATATTATCTCACTTTCAATTATTATCTTTATTTTAAAATAATTGTCTAAAAAGATAAATTTTGTGAAAATTTAATTTTATTGGTCTAACTTATTCATCATCTCGAATATTTCTTCCGGAAATATTGCAGACATAGTGTTCCTTTTATTATTTCGTTAACGCATAATTAAAAAAACCAATAATTATATCTTGAATTTGATCACCCCAAAATTCACTACCTCCATGGTCTGCACTCTCTAGCATATATAATTTTACATCTTTGCCACATTCTTTAAGCCTATTGTAGACAATAACGCTAACTCTAGGATTAATAGTTCTATCTTTAGTACCATGGAACATCAATATTGGTGGTAATTTAGTGTTTTTATCAACATTACATTCAACCGACATCTTTTTACACATTTCAATGTTTTCTCTTAGATTGATACCACCAGCTTGTCTTCCCTCTGGAGAATCAGGTAAATGATGATTTGGTGTACTAGGCATACCATCTTCTAACATCATACTATTGGCTCCATAAAAAGAAATAATTCCTTTTACATCACTACTAATGCCAGGAAATATATTAAAATCTTCATCCTCTTTAATAAGTTGTGAAAAGAAGGCAGCATGTCCTCCAGAAGAATCACCACCCACAAAGATTTTATCTCCATCTACTTTATATTCATCTTTATGAAGTCTCATAAACCTAATGGCATTCCTTGTATCTATACCAACAGCTGGAAATGACGCGATACTTGAGTCTCTATATTCAACTACCGCAATCACATAGCCCTTTTCAGCAATTCTTGATAATAAACCTAACTTACAATTTATGTTTTGTTTTCGCCACGCTGAACCTTGCACATATACTAAACAAGGATATTTAACATCAAGATCTTTGGTATTACGTGATAGTGGTGTAATTATTTGTAGATGTAATGTTACCCCGTCAATATTGGCATATTCGACATTTGAATAAATATAGGTACCTTTTTCATCTCCATTTGTCTTAATTCTTTCAACACCTTTAATTTCTTCATCAAAAGAAGGATATTCAGTATATGACCAATCTTTAATTTCCATTTGTTTCACCTCTTTTAACTATAAAACGGTATTTGTTATACCGTCTTAATGTTTACTTCTTTTATTATAGTCTAATCTTACTTCTTCATCCCAATCAGAGTCATTTAGACTTTCATACATTTCCATAGCCGATTCAGCCTTCATTGCACTACATACAGCTTTAGACACACTTGCGTATAAGTTAGCCGTACCCACTTTATCATGCATATAGTTAACCGCTCTTTCTTTATTTATGCCAAAACGCTTGGCTTCTTTTTCGCTGTCGATATTAGCTCCAATAAAAATGAATTCCCAACCATATTTTTCTTTTTGTCTTTTAATCATTTTTTGAACTGTTTCATAAGAATAATTTCTACTAGCATTCTCCATGCCATCAGTTGTAATAACAAATATAGTTTTAGATGGAATATCCTCTTTTCGAGCATGCTTATGAATATTGCCTATATGGTTAATCGAACCTCCTATTGCATCTAATAAGGCCGTAGAACCACGTGTATAATATTGTTTATTTGTCATCTTTCCTATTTTGTTTATTGGAACTCTATCGTGTAATACTGTAGTTTCATTATCAAATAAAATAGTTGAAACAAAAGCCTGTTCATTTGTTTTCTTTTGTTTATCAATCATCGAATTAAAACCACCAATAGTATCTTCTTCAAGTCCTGACATAGACCCACTTCTATCTAAAATATAGACAATTTCTGTAATGTTATTCATGTTCTTCCTCCTATAGAATAAATTAGTTTTCTGCAGATAAACTATTTATGATTAAAGTATAGAAGTAATAAGCATAATAAAGGTCACTTGTTAGGCGACCTGTTAAATTATTTTGATAATGGATCTAGACCATAGTCAAATAAAGCCATATCAATTTTAATAACATTATATTGTTTATGTTCTATAAAAAACTCTACCACTTTATCAGTTTGTGATATTGGTGATAAGGCATATCCGGCAAACTTTAGAAAATCAATGGTTTCATCAATATTTAATTCAAGTCCAACCGCAAGAGCTAACATCTTTTCCTTAGATGGCTTGATTTGATCATTTAATAACTTAGAAAAGTATTGTTTTGATATATTAGCTTTTGCATAAACACTAGAATTCTTAAAGCCCTTCTTATTTATTAATTGTTGTAAATATTTGCCAAATGACTTTTTATATACATTCTTCAAAATATCATCTAGAGATTTGTCTTCATCTATAAAGTCTTCGTCATATAAAGATGCTTCAAAACATTCTTCACTTTCAAATGTACGTAAAATTCTTATATCTAAATCATTTGCCAAAGCAGGCTCTTCTACTTCATCGTTTTTAATATATTCATCAACTTCGTTGAATAGCTTTTTTGACAATAATGTTGATTTTTCATCATAAACAACCAATATTATTTCTATCTCATGTTTTTCTAGAAAAGAAGTAAAACAAGATACCGCAATATCTAATCCTATATCTTTAGGAAAACCATAATTGCCGGTTGAAAGTAAAGGAAAGGCAATTGTTTTACAATTGTTTTTATAAGCTAAATCAAGTGCCTTTTCATAACACTTTCTAAGCGTATCCATTTCATCATACCTTCCATCTTCCCATAATGGGCAAGATACATGAATAATATAATTACAACTTAAGTTAAAACCTTCAGTAATCCCAACTTCTCCAGGCTTTAATTCGCCAATCTTATTTCGTGCAATTAATAATTGTTTTTCTCCAGCTGCTTTATAAATTCTTTCATCAACCCCACGTCCATAGCCAACATATGGATTTGCGGTATTTACAATAGCGTCAGCTTTAACATTAATAATGTCATCTCTAATTATTCTAAAAGGCATATTGTCTCTTCTTTCTTATACCTCTAATATACCAAAAAAAGATGCCGCATAAGCGACACCCATCAATCTTCTTTATCGTTTTTAAATATAAATGGCACAAAGTTCAATAAAGAAAGTTTATTCTTTCTTCTATTCTTAACTTCCTCTGGCATTTCGGTAATATCACCAGCTCTTTGTAAAGCGCGTTTAGTTAATAGCGGACCAACTAATTCATAAATTAAAATCGCCAGTAAAGTAATATTTCTAATTAAAGTTCCTTGTTCGCCCAGTTCGGTTGCTTGTACGCACATTCCTAAGGCTACACCGGCTTGAGGCAATAGACAAATGCCTAAATTATCATAAACCTTTTTCTCACATCCCGTAGCTTTAGCCGAGAAATAAGCACCAAAGTATTTACCTAATGATCTAGTAACAATATATACAAGACCAACTAATACAGCACTAATTGATTTTAAGACGCCAAGTTCTAGTTCAGCGCCTGATATTACAAAGAATAAGGCAAATAAAGGATTTGTCCAACGGTCTATCTTTTCCATAATATCTTCACTTAATGGACATAGATTGCAGAATACTGTTCCCGCCATCATACATACAAGTAAAGATGAGAAACCTATTTCATTGCTGCCGATTTTTATTTCAAGTTGTGATAAGGCGACAGCTAAGAATACTAGCGCTACCGTAATGTTTAAACGATTATGATTAGAATTAAACAACTTTTCTAATTGATTTAAGACAGCTCCTAATAAAGCACCTAAAAGTAGTGATAAGACAATTTCAAGTAGAGGGTTAACAATAATTGATACTATATCAAAACTACTTAAAACAAGTGACTTTGCAATACCAAAAGATATCGCAAAAACAATTAAGCCTACTGCATCATCTAAGGCAACAATTGGAAGTAAGATATCAACAAGTTCACCTTTGGCCTTATATTGTTTAACAACCATTAAAGTAGCTGCAGGCGCAGTAGCTGTACCAATTGCCCCAAGTGTAATAGCTTGCGCTATAGTTAAAGTATTTGGGAATGCTAAGGCGATAGAAACTAAGGCAATATCAATTAAGATTGCCGCCACTAAAGCTTGTACAATACCAATTACAATAGCTTGCTTACCAATCAATTTTAATTCTTTCATTCTAAATTCATTACCGATAGAAAAAGCGATAAAGCCTAATGCTACATCGGAAACAATACTTAATGTTTCCACTTCTTCCATGGTAAGAAAGCCTACGCCTTCAATATTTAATTGGCCTAATACATATGGCCCAACCAATATTCCTGCAATTAAATAAGCTGTTACTGCAGGCAGTTTAAAACGTTTTAATACTCTAGTCATCAAAAGACCAGCTAATATCGCAATAGAAAGCGATAACATAATATTCATTTATATAATCCCCCTAATTCAACATTCTCAATTTTAGACTTTTTATTATTTTTTTAAAGATTAAAAATAAGAAAAAAATTAAATAATTCGCATTTTTTTATGAAAGCCTTTACATTTGAACACTTTTAATAAACCATTCAATTTTAAACAACATATAAAAGCTCTCTACAAACAAATTTTTATAAATAAATTATCATAATAAAGAAGAACCAGCCCCTTATTGAGTTCTTCGCTAGCGTTTATTATTAAACGCTTTTTTAATATAAAATATAGCTATGGAAATTATAGAAATATTAAAAAGCACTAAAAGATATGCCTTAAATGATCGTTTAATACCAGACGAATTAAAGTCAAGAGCTAAAGACTTGTGCTATAAGTACAACAATTCTCTTCCGAGTGATAAAGAAGGCAAACAAGCTATTTTAAAAGAATTACTTGGAACTTATAATCCCTTAACTTTTATTGAGCCTAATTTTTATTGTGATTATGGATTTAATATCCATACTAGTGGATTAACAGTTATTAATCACAACTGTACAATACTTGATACTTCACCAATCCATATAGGCAAGAATGTCTTTATTGCCCCAGGTGTTGTAATAGCTTGTGCCGGTCATAGCAAAGATCCAATACAACGAGCTGAAGGCATTATGACATCAGCCCCCATTAATATTGGAGATAATGTTTGGATTGGTGCAAATGTAACAATTAATGGTGGAGTTAATATCGGAAGTGGTTCCATTATTGGTGCAGGAAGTGTTGTGACAAAAGATATTCCGGAAAATGTTATCGCGATTGGTGTACCTTGTAAAGTATTAAGAAAAGTAACACAAGTTGATAAAGAAGAAATATTGCATATATAAAAACAAATGGCAGCCTAGCTGCCATTTATATCTTATTCAATTACTAATAATAAGCTCATTTTAAAGCGTGTAAGTGGTGTAACAGAATGTTCACCATTTTTATCAAATCTAAAACTTTCACCCTCTTTTAATTTATATTCCTTGCCTTCATAACCAATAATAGCCTCTCCTTCTAGACAAGTAAGCAAAGCATTACCTGGAGCCTTATGAGGTGTTAATCCAGTACCCTCATCAAAAGCCATTAAGACATACTTCATATTATTAGTATGCACTATATCTAAATTGGCAATACTTCCTTCTTCATAAGAAATCATATTCTTTAAATTAATTATTTCCTTAGACTTAATAATATCGTTCATCACAAATTCCTCCTTTAATATTATTTCTGTATAAATAAGACCATCTTCACTAAGACAACCACACAATGTATCTTTACTAACGAAAAGAAGATTATTATTAGATAATTTAACTGTTTTACCACCTAATATAAACTCACCACTACCATAATTACCTAAATAGATAATTGGATAACTGTAAGTTTCAGCTGATATTGAGGTATCTTTGGCAAGTGAAAACCAAGTTATTGGTATAAGTTTGCTCAATAAGCTTGGACGTGATATTGTCATACCCTCTTTTATCGGCCTTATATCTTTTATTTTAAATGGTTCATTAAACATAAATTCTCCAAAAAATTAGTTATGCTTAAGCATAACTAATTCACTATTACCAGTTTGTTAATTCTAGATAAAGCTTCTTATATAGAACAGCTGATTTCTCCCAAGAAACATCCTTTTCCATATCGCGCTTAATCATAGCGTTAAAGTTATCTCTTTGAGTAAAGTATACTGTCTTACATCTATTTATCGCATCAAGTAATAAGCTGGCATCATACTTATCAAAAGTGAAACCATTGCCTGTTTGTTCAAACTCATTGTATGGTTCAACAGTATCCTTTAGACCACCAGTTTCTCTTACAATTGGAATACTACCATAGTGCATACCAATTAATTGAGTAAGACCACATGGTTCAAATGCTGAAGGAATTAATAACGCATCTGCAGCTGAATAGATTTTATGAGCTCTTGCTTCATCATACATAATGTTGGCACAGAAGCTACCTTTAAATGCTTCCTCATAGTATCTAAATGAGCTTTCATAGTATGGATCTCCACTACCCAATACAACGATTTGCGTATTACCATCAATTAAATCACCAACTATCATATTGATTAAATCAAGACCTTTTTGATCGGTTAATCTAGAAATTAAACCAATCATAATCTTGTTTTCATCTTTTTCTAAACCAAGTTCTTCTTGTAAAGCAAGCTTATTAGTCTTCTTAGCCTCTAGAACATTAGATGTATCGTAATTCTTTATGATATAGCTATCTGTCTTAGGATTCCAAATATCAGTATCAATACCATTTACAATGCCTCTTACCTTATAAGAATAATATCTTATATGGCCATCTAAAAATTCACCATAGTCGCCTTGTATTTCATTAGCGTATGTTTCGCTAACCGTTGTAAGCTCATCACAATATGAGATGCCAGCCTTAAGCATATTTACATCATCTCTATTTACTCTTAAAGCGTCATTGTATAAAACTTCATAAGGCAAAGAAGTCCAATATCTGAATGTATCAACATTGAAAATACCCTGGAATTTTAAGTTATGGATTGTATATACAACCTTTGCGCTAGCGATAGCTGTATTCTTAAAGAATTCTCTTAAGAATACCGGAACTAGGCCAGTTTGCCAATCATGACAATGAATAATATTTGGTACCCAATCCATATAATTTAAGGCAGCTAAGCAAGCTTTTGCGAAGAAACAATACTTTGGAATATCACCAATAATTGAAGTATAAGGATTACCACTAGTGAAGAAATCTTCATTATCAATAAAATCATATACTACACCATCATCACTAACATATTCCATGATACCAACATAATATGAACAGCCATCACTTGTAAGATCCATATAGAAAGAGCCTCTATATACCATCTTATCTTGCCACTTTTGATCAATGCACTTATATCTAGGTAACATTACCTTAACATCACAGTTTTGCTTAACAAGTTGTTTAGGTAAAGCGTACATTACATCACCTAAACCACCCGTCTTCACAAATGGATAACATTCAGAACCAATAAATACTACTGATCTTCTTCTATTATCTTCATCACTTGTTTCAACAATAACATCTTCTTTTTTATCTTCAACCTTAACAACAGGTTCTTCTTTTTTCTTTACTGCTTTCTTAGTAACAGTCTTTTTAACGGCTGCCTTTTTTACAGTTTCTTTTTTAACAGCTTCCTTTTTAACTGTTTCTTTCTTCACTGTTTCTTTTGCCTTAGCAGCAGTTTTCTTTGTAGTCTTAGCCTTAGGCTTAGCATCTACAGCGCTTTCTTTTACTGTTTTCTTAGAAGTACTTTTTGTAGCCATATTCACCCCTTGATTATTATTTAATCTATTTTCTATGCCTTTATTTTATAACTTTTATAACAATATGAAAACGTTAACATTTTTCAGATAAGTTGATTAGATTAAAATATAAATTATCTTTTACAAATTTTAATAAAATTACATCTAGTTTCACTTGTTTCGCCACTTTCACTCCATGAGTGAAAGCTCTAATATCAATGAAACTTCATTTACGTAACTATTTAAAGCGTTGTTTAAACTTTAATCTAGAAAGCTGTTTAACTTAAATAACAATTGACTTGGTGTAATAGCTTTTATTTGACTATTTACAAAGTCTTTTATATTTCTAGTGACAATATAATCAGCTTTTATAATTTCACCACTAGCCGCTTGTATACTATCTTCAAAATCACTCCAACCATATTTAATAGTCATTTCTAAAATATTTTTATTAATTTCACTAAAATTAAAGATCAAAGATAGCTTTTTAAATATCTCCTCTATTTGTTTAGAACTTAATTGTTTTCTCATAACAAACATAATATTGGCAAAAGATAATATTGAGATATAGTCAACAGCTTTCTTAGTTTCGCATAACTTAAAAACCATTGAAGAATCTCTTACAAACTCTTCACGATTTAAAAGAACATCTAAAATAACATTTGTATCAATCAACAATATCATATTTTTCTTTGAGGCTTTTAGTCTTTATTTCATCAAGATTATAATCTTCTTTTAAAACACCTATTAAAGAATCAGTTAAGTAGGATATCGCGCTATCTTTTGGAATAAAACGTCCAACCTCATGTCCATTTTTAGTTACAATTATTTCTTTCCCAGATATTACCATATCTAGGTATTCGCCAAAATTGTTTTTCATTTCCGTAGCTGTTGCTATAGTAATATTCATATACATATCCTTCAAATTAGCTAATTTAATTATACTTAGAAATAGCTAATTATATGAAAGCTTAGCCATACTGTCTCTCCTTTCCATAATCATTATTACCTAATAAATATAAAATTCCTTAAGGCACTAAAAAGGCTTAATTCAATTAGGAACTAAGCCTTATTTAATAAATTATAGCTACTAATTAATCACTTAATACTGTACCATCCACAAGTGTAATAGTATAACCATTGAAGTTAATAGTACCATTATTAGTTAATGTAGAAATTGTACAATTACCTGTTAAAGTCCAAGTAGATCCCGCTTCAACAGTAACAGCTGCATTATTATCAACAGTACTTGTTGCGTTAGCATTCTCTGTAATATTAATAGAACCAGTATATGTGCTATTATCAGCTAATGTCATCTTTAATGTAGAGATATTATCTACCAAGATATCACCTTCAAGTGTTTGATTCGAACAAGTAAATACCAGATTGCCACCATTACTTCCAACATTACCCCATCTACTGTTACCAACTACTCTTAATAAGTAACCGTCAGTTTCGTTATTAACGATTGTTACATTAGTTAATGTAATAGTTGCATCAGTATTTGTTACAAAGATTACATCACCATTGTTAGAAGTTAAAGTACCGTTTGTCATATTGAATGTAGCTTCACCAACTTCAGCATCACCAGACATTGATTGATAAACCATTACACTATGTACATTTTCAGAACTACTCGCGCCCTTATCATCTGACATATTTCCATAGACATCACAATCAGTTAAATCAATTGTGTTTTGTCCTTCTATTACAAGAGCCTCTGAATTATTGGCTGTTAACGTAGCATCGCTTACAGTAATATCAGCAGTTGAATAGACAGCTGGCGAATTATAACCATTAGAAGTATATGTACCACCACTTACATTAACAGTACCACCACCTCTATCAGATCTAATTGCTGCGCTAGAATCTCCACTTGTATTAATTGTTAAATTGCTAGCATTAGTAGTACCACCACCAGTAGTTTGAATACCACCAGAGTTATCAGCTGTAGTAGTAATTGTTGAATCAGAAATATTTACAACCGTACCACTACCATAAGAGAATACGCCATTACCACATTGAGCAGAACTATTAATAGTTGCATTCTTGATGGTTACATTAGCACCATTTGTCGCAAGTAATGCAGCATTTATACCGTAGAAGTCACCACTTTCTGGACTATCTACTGAACCACTTTCTTTATTAACAGTAATATTGTTTAAAGTAACGGTAGAACCATCAACTCTTAAAGCATTCTCACTATCACCTGTAGAAGTATAAGAATCACCATCTACATCACTATCAACAGTATTAGCACTAGTGCCTTGATCTACTGTGCCACCACTATTTCCACTATTCATATTAGGGGCACCATCACTAATTTCTATTTTCTCAACGCTAGTAATACTTCCATCTTCTACAACGATTGTAACTACATCATCTACGCTTAATCCAGAAATAGTATCACTTAAATCATCACTATACGTTAATGTTAAAGTAACACTCTCTCCACTTTCAATAAATGTATATCTAGTCATATTACCCATATCTGGAGCATTTCCACCATCTTGGCCTTGGCCATCACCTGTCATATCATTAGATTCACTATCTGGTTTTTCAGGAGGTGTACCTGCATTGTTGTCACTAGGGGCACCATTACCTGAATTATCATTATTTGCTTCGCCACTTGGCTTTTCAGGTGGTGTATTAGAATCACTTGATTGGTTATTAGAATTATCATTCATTGTTGGAGCGCCATTTGAATCATCATTCATATTAGGTCCACCATTTGAATCATCACTTGGCTTATCACTTGGCGCATTAGTATCTGAAGAATTGTTGTTCATATCAGGAGGTGTACCACCTTGATTATTACCACCCATTTCTTCTTCACTTACTTCACCTAAAGCTAAAGTAATTGATTTATCGTCTATAGCTGTTATCTTACCTGTATAGGTACCATCTTCATTGCTTGAAGTTGATTTACAAGCAACTAAACTTAAACTTAAAAATAATATTGAAAGTAAACATATAATCTTTTTCATGTCCCTTTCCTCCTTACACTTTTATATTAAAATTGCTAGGTGAACTAAACGTGAACTTAAAATGAAGTTAAAATTAAATCTAAACATATAAAATTACAATTATTTAATTGGCTAATCAAGTGATTTTACAACAACATTTTTGCCATGAAAGGCAACGCCTATCTTCACAATATCTTTAAATCCCATATTAACTAATTCAGTATCATATCTTTTATCATCAATTTGTTTTAAGGCGTTCTCAGCTAATAGATTTAAGTTTGCTTTATCATCATTAGAATACTTAAGTTCAAAAATAAAACATGGAATATTTTTTACTAGTGGTACAAGTTCAATATCATAACGCCCAAGCCCCGATTCTCTATTTGAATGAACTTCATATTTGCCAATTAATGTTGCACAAAGGCCCAATAATAAACCATGATAGAAGGATTCGTTAGTACCATCAAAGCAAGAGACACTATTAAGCATATAGTTCCTTAAAAGCTCTTGTAACTTTTTAGTATCATTCGTAAATATTGCTTGACTAATATTGATAGCTACATCATTTTTATTCATCTTATTTAATATTTCTTTTTTATATACAAAAACTATTTCCTTATTCGGAATAGCTACATCACACATATAGCTTCCATCATCTTGCGGATACACCTTATCTACTTTTAAATATCCAGCCACCAACAAAAAACTATATATACTATAAGGACTATTATTAATCTCTGGATAAATTACGCTTGTCTCGATGTAGGTTGTGAGTGGCTGTTTTGTTAATAGCTTATATAGATCCTTAATTATCTCACCATTGGCATGTGAAATTATTTCACCAATAATATCATTACTACCAGTTGATTGCCAAAAAGCCTTTGGAACACAATTATCAGAAATATAATTTATAACTGACCAAGGATTATAGATCTCGCATTCGCCAAATTTATAGCCATCATACCACTTACAAACTTCTTCAAATTTATCCTCTTTGCCATAATACTTAAGCATTTGTCTTACTTCATCACTCGTAAAACCAAAATACTCGCTATAGCTTTCATCCATAATAGAAGAAACCTTTAAATTATTCATGCCACTAAAAATGCTTTCTTTTGCAACTCTTAATATACCTGTTAAAAAGCCATATTCTAGATGTTCATTATCTTTTAAGCCGCCAGAAAAGAAATTACGCATGAAATTAATAACTTCATCATAGAAACCTAAATTATGTCCTTCTTGTATAGGTGTATCATATTCATCAATTATCACAATACACTTTTGGTTATAGTGCTTATGAAGTAATAAAGATAATACTTGCAATCCCATTTGATAATCCACTTCTTCAGCTGTATTACTAGCTAATCTATGATAAAGCTCCTTTTCATAATTATTTAATTCAGCACTATTTTCTAACTCACTATGGCGCATAAATTCAAACGAAATTAAATTCTTAATCTTTAAGAAAGTATCCTCCCAATTCAAGCACTTAACATCTTTAAAGGTTAAAAAGATGACCGGATATTTACCCTGATGCTTAACGTAATTATCACCGCATTCCCATATCTTCTTATCGATGAAATAAATAGAAGTATCCTCAGCTGTTTTTTCAAAAAACACTCTAAGCATATCCATATTTAAAGTTTTCCCAAATCTCCTAGGACGTGTAAAAAGTGAAACCATTGGCCTTGAATCAAGAAAATCCCTTATCAATAACGTCTTATCTACATAGTAATAATTAGATGAAGCATTCTTAAAATCAGAAACACCAACTGGAACAGGTTTTCTTTCACATACAATCCAATCTTCTGGAACAAGCCATATATTATTATCTTTAATGGCTCCAATTATTTTCCCTTGTTTGCACAATTGTTGAATCCTGCGAACCGTAATATTCATTTTATCAGCTGCATCTTTACAAGATAAATAATTCATAAGCTACCTCCAAACGAAATCATTACTTAAATTATAACAGTAAACGAAATATTTTTTATAAAATTTCGTTTACTATTTCGTTTCAAATATAAAATAAAATCTCAAGATTTCTCCTGAGATTTTAAGTTTGGTATTTCAATTAATTATTAATGTTTAAATAAGTTAAGAATTCTTTGCCAGAAACTTACTTTTTCAGTAGTTGTCTCGCTAGTTGTATCTTCACTCTTCTTCTTTTGACTGCCTTCAATCTTAAAGACAAACTTAATAGAACCCTCAGTACCATCACTAATACCAGAATAGTTATTATAGTTATCTTCACTTTCACTCATAGCAGTAAGTAGATTACTAGCTTCTTGTAAAGAAGTAATACGTGTACTTTCAGTTAACTTAGAGATAGCCTCATCGTTATACTTTTGCATACCTTCTTTTAATGTCTTAGCACCATCGGCTAAAGTTTGAGAACCATCTTTTAATGTAGCAACGCCACTATTTAAAGTATCAATACCTTCTCTTAATTGTTTAGTACCAGATACAAGTGTACCTAAGCCATTAACTAAATCTTTAGAACCACTATAAGCTTTATCAACACCATTTGTATATTCAGTAACACCATCACGTAATTTTTTCAAACCAACTAATTGTTCTTTAACGCTAGACATTTCATCTTTTATCGTGCTTTGAACAACACTAGTTAAAGCATTTGTAATAGTGTTTTGTGCCTTTTCATTATTAGGATCATTCGCATCAGTTATTGCAGTATTTGCTTCTTGCATAGTAGTTAAATCACTTGCATATTCATAAAAATAAGAAGTAGGTGTGTACTTACTACTATCATAAGTACCATCATGCTTTGCAACTGCATAAGCGAATATTGTTACAGCACTTGATTGAGCAGTCGTTTTATCTTGCCCCTTTTCAACCAAAGCATTCACTAGTTGGTCGATACAATTCTCATAAATTTTATCTAATCCGGTACCTATAACGTTTGTAGTATAAGCGGCCTTTACAATTTGTGATACCATCGCATCATTATATGGATCATCACAAGTATAATCTGTTTTCTTACCTAAAATCATAGTAGCTGCATTTTGGATATTTGCTTCACCTAAGATTTCTGATTGCCCTTCAGCCACATGATTGCATGCATAAGCCAAGATAAGTCCAGCAGTCGCATCATCAATATCTTGTTGAGTACTTGATTTAACAGCTTTTTTAATACTATCTAAAATAGTTGTATATGTAGCTTGTAGTTGTTCGGGCGTAGGATTTAAAGATGATCGCTCTCTAATACCCGCTAGAACTACATTAATTGGATGTTCGCTATTAGTGAAATCAAATGGAGCAGTTGTATTTGTTAAAGCACCAACATAAGCTACTGCATTTTTATATGCACCTGAATTAGATAATGCTTGTGCCGTAAGTAATTTTTCACTTGCTGCAGTAATTTTATCCT
>CAVCDR010000083.1:0-43854 GCA_963601025.1 Agathobacter sp.
CGTATAGAGTTTGTTAGAGAATTAGACGGTGTTAAGTATTATAACGATTCTAAGGGTACTAATACTGATAGTACAGTAATTGCTTTAAAGGCTTTTGATAAACCAGTTATATTGCTGGCTGGTGGCCATGATAAGCATACTGGTTTTAAGGGTATTGAAGATAATAAGGATAAGATTAAAAAACTTATTACTTTTGGTGAGACTAAGGATATGTTGGCTAAGATAAAGGATGATGCGATAGTGTGCGAGACAATGGATGAGGCTTTAAATAAGGCATATGAAATCGCAAGTGAGGGTGATGTTGTATTACTTTCTCCGGCATGTTCTAGCTATGATCAGTTTAAGAACTTTGAACAGCGTGGTAAAATCTTTAAGGAGTTAGTTAATAATCTTTAATGGTTTTAGGTGTTTTTGATAGTGGGCTTGGTGGTCTTACAGTTTTAAAAGAGATATTAAAGAACAATTCTTATTCGCGAATTGTTTATTTTGGTGATACCGCAAGACTTCCTTATGGTGATAAGGATATTGAAACACTAAGACTTTATGCTAAAGATGACATAGCCTTTTTAAGAAGCAAGGGTGTTGATGAAATAGTTGTGGCCTGTGGCACAGTTAGTTCAACAGTATTAAATGAAATAAAAGGTGATTATGACTTCAAGATAGAAGGTATTATTGATGCGGCAGTAAATGGGGCAATAATTGCCACTAAAAATAATAAGATAGGGGTTATTGCAACTAATGCTACAATTAATACGCATGTCTTTAAAAAGAGAATAGAAAATATTTATGAGGTAGCTTGTCCTAAGTTTGTGCCATTAATCGAAAATGATTTAATTGATAGTGTACAAATGGATGAGGCGCTTAATGAATATTTAGGTGGCTTAAAACAAGAGGGTATTGATACTTTAATACTTGGTTGTACACATTATCCTTTGTTGGCTGATAAGATTAATGCTTATTTTAATGGCAAGGTAACTATGATTAATAGTGGTTCTGTTTTAAGTAAAGAACTTTTTAATGGCGAGAAAAAAGATCCAGTTGTAGAGTTTTATGCATCTGGGGATATAGATAGTTTTAAGAAGCATGCAAGTAAGTTTTTGAATTTAGATCAAATTAGGGGTAGTTATGCATTTTACAAGTGATGTTAAAGAGGCACTAAATCATAAATATAGTGATATGGCCAACGAAATGATTAAACAAGGCAAAGATATCGTTTCATTATGCGTTGGCGAGCCAGATATGAAGGTTCCTAATTATGTTGTTGAGGGAATTTATAAGGCTATGAAAGATGGCAAGACACATTATAGTAATTGTCAAGGTGTCTTAGAATTAAGACAAGCGATTGTTTCTGATTTAAATAAAGTATATGGTTGTGATTATACAAGTGATGAGATTTGTATCGCACCTGGTGTTAAGCCTGCTAGTTATTTTGCGCTTTCTTGTTTACTTGAGCCAAATGATGAAGTGGTTATTATTTCGCCATATTATTTAAGTTATCCAAGCAATATTGCTTTAGCTGAGCCTACAAGTAAGATTAGAGTTGTTGATTTAAATGATGACTTGAGTTTAAATTTAGAAGCACTAGATAAGGCTGTTAACGATAATACTAAATGTATTTTGGTTAATACACCAAATAATCCTGCTGGCAGTATGCTTTCTAAAAAAGAAGTAGAAGATATTTGCGATATCGCACTTAAGCATCCAAATACTTATATTATTTCTGATGAAGTATACGATAGATTAGTATATGAAGGTGAGGTACATCATTCTTTCTTAAGCGAAAAAAGAATTAAGGATAGATTGGTATTAGTCAATGGTTATTCTAAATCACATGCGATGACGGGTTTTAGACTTGGTTATGCGGTATGTAACAAAACATTAGCTAAGAAGATGGCTTTGTTTGCTCAACAGACAATTACCAATACTTCTACACCTTTACAACATGGGGCTCTTGAAATTTATAAGCATGAGTGGGATCATATTAAGCCGTATTGTAAATCACTTGAGGAGCGTATGACTTATTTCCACAATGAGATAAATAAGCATCCTTATTTTGAGGGAAGACTTCCTAGATGTAGTTTCTATTATTGGGTTAATATTGAAAAGTCGGGTATGACTTCAATACAAATGTGTGATGAATTATTGAATAAAGTTGGCGTTGTAGCTACACCTGGTGTTACTTTTGGCGAAAAATGGGATAACTATATTAGATTTTCTATTGCGTCTAATATGGATACTTTAAAAAAGGCGATAGATAGGATTAGGGGTTTTAGATAATGATTAATAAGATTAAAGCATATAACGAGGATAATAAGACACTAAGGACAATCGAGATTGTCCTTATGTGTTTTTTATTGTGCGCATCTTTATTTTCTTTCTTTTATGGAAATAAGAAATTAAATGGTGTTGAGTATAAAAACATGACTTATGTAGGTACTGTAGAACTAAGTAAGGAAGAAGATTCGGAATGTGATGAAGATTCTACAGTATGCGAGATTGCTTATAGTGATGATGATGTTTCTTTGATTAAGACATATAGTGAAGATGACGATATTAGTGATAGCGTTATTGCTTATGAATATAAATTAGATAGTGGTAAGATTTTGTGTTTTGATCATGAAAATCCTACACTTGATGAAGCATCTTATTTATATAAACAAGAGATGGCTAATGATTGTGCACATATTTATAATTTTGGTCTATCTTGTTTAATCTTGTTTTTATCAATTGGTGTAGTATTTACTTTTTCTAAGGCTTTCACTACTTACGAAAAGTGCTGGTTTATGTCAATCATGGTACTAGCTACTATTGTGGCGGTGCTTTTCCCAGAAGAGAGTGCAAATGGTGTTAATGGCATCATTATTATGTTGCTGTATCTTTTGGATACCTTCTTAAATATCTTATGCGAACTACTTATTTCTAAACAATCGCGTTATAACTTCCTTGTTTCGATACTTGTAGAGATTGTTGAAATACTTGTATGCGTGGTATTGATGTATCGTTTCGCAACGATTGCCACTACTTTATTTTTCTGGCTTCCAATCGATATTTTAAGCTATATTAACTGGTCTAAGCATAAGGACGATGAAGATGATGATTTAACAGCCGTTAGAAGACTTAAGGGTTATCAAGAAGTACTTGTTATTGTTGCGATAATTGTTTGGACAATTGTTGTTGGTTATTTCTTAAGTGGTCTAGACATTCAAACGGATTTCTTTGGCGGTAATAAGAAGCTTGAGACAATCATTACTTATATTGATGCTTGTGCTAGTGCAGTTGGTGTAGCCAATGGCTTGTTTATCTTCTTTAGATTAAGAGAACAATGGCTAGCTTGGTATATTAGCACATTCTTAGAAGCGGTAATGAATATTATGTCTGGCCAATATGTCTTACTTGTTTTAAAGCTTGGTTATTTCACTAATACTACTTATGGCTATATTAAGTGGAGCAAGTATATTAAAGAACATAATGAGAAGAGCTCTTTGTTCTAAAATGTTAGATATGTTTCCTAGAATTAAAAAAGTAGATGCAAAAGATGATTTGGTGTTATTGATTACTTTTGATGATGGTACTAGAGTTTTATACGATTTAAAAGATGATGTTAAAGCTATAAAGGATTTTAAACCATTACAAACGGAAATAGACCAAAGTAGAACTTGTATATATTGGTCGGATAGAATTGATTTAGCTAGTGATACTATTCTTGAATATGGGCATAAGATAGCGAACTAAAAACCAGCTATAAAAGATCCAAATGTCAAACAAGCATATAATGAATTAGACCCTAAATATGACATAATTCAAGCAATGATTGATGCTAGAAAAACTAAAAATATTACTAAAAGGGATTTAGTTACGGGAATTGATACACAACTAAATCCAGAGTTTGTTAAAGTTAATCATGATTAATAAGGGAATAGTTGGCAAATTCTTGCGAAGGCTCTTAATTTGATATCGCCTAAGTTATTTGCACAATATTCCTTTAATTCTTTTTTGGTTTTCTTATTAGATGCTGCAACTGATTGTTTAGTAACAATCATTTTCTTTTTATCCGGGAAAACAGCGGAAATAATATTGGCAATTTCCTCTTGGTATTTCTTTAGATCTTCTTCTGTTTCAACGACCATCTTACGATTTTTTCTTTTTTAGTAGTTGCTTTAACAGTAGTGCTTTTTACTTTTACCGGTTTTGTTTCCTTAACTTTTACAACGCTTGGATTTAAGTATGCTTCTACACTTTGGGCAGTGCATCCTTTTTTGTTATGTTTTGTTAAGTAATCAATTACAGCGTTATATCCATGATCCTTGGAGATGATAATTATTTCAGCGTCTGGGTAGCGTTCAATTAACTTTCCAACAATTAAGCTTAATTGGAAGTCTAGATAATTTTTGCCTGAGTGGCCAGTTTCTTCAAAAACATATTGAACTTTATTCTTTAATAGTTCAATAACAAGTTCGGCCTTTAGACTATGATTTTTTATGTTATTTCCAATTAAAACATAAATCATATCAGTATTATTCAAATTTTCGGCTCCTGTTAAACCAGTCCAGCCAACGTTTTCAGTATCGATTAAAAATATGCGCATATTATTCCTTTCCTTATTTTAAGTCCTTTAGATAATAATCTATGATGTTTTCTTGATAGCCTGCTTTCTTTTTATCACTTAAAACTTGAGCAGTCTTCCTAAGTATAGTATTTTCTATTTTATTTAAAGAAGACAATCTTTTTAAAGAAACTTCAACATTAGAAATACCATCCAGATAGTCATCTATTTCCATATGCCAAGGAATGATGCTATTTGGGTATTTTTGCCATAGCCTATCACAAATACCAAGACCTTCAGGGTCAATATCGCCACTATAATAGATTTTTGTATTACCTTTTACTAATAATTCGATAAGTTTAGTGGCGGTTATAGATAACTGTCCAGATGTACAAATTAGGGCAGTATCACAATCTTTTATTTGTTTTTGTAATAAAGTAAAGACCATCTCATTTTCAACGATATAAGCCCTATTATTAGCTGCGGTAGCTTTATCTATAGAATTTAAATTGTTATATGAGACCATAAATATTTCATGATACTCATAACATCCAAGTGCTCCCTTATGTGGCTTACCATCTTTTATAAGATTAACATTATAGATGGCAACATTACCAGCTATTTCATTTTTTATAAGTCCTGCTTTTTCTAAAAGTTCATACCACTTTTTACTACTACTTGGATATTCTTCTTTATATATGTAAGCTAATATTGAAACAAATAATGAAGCACTTTGACTATTTTTGTCAAGGAAATGGGGATTGCCGCTAATATTTGAGGCAAATTGGGCAATTGGCAAATTAATACTATTTTTTTCAATTATTTGTTCAATGCCTTTTGTAACATTATCAAAGATAGCTAATACTTCTTTAGGATTTTCTTTTCTTATATTTTGTAAAATACGATAGCCTTGTTTCTTATTGGCATATGAATAGTCTAACCATTCAGTTATTTTTTTACTTGCGTTATTTTTGTTTAATATTTCGATTAAAGAATTATAAAAGGCTAAATCAGCATTATTTTTGTTTTCACTACTTTGCTTAGAAGTGATTGTTTCCAAGTTGAAGTAGGCATCAATTATATCTTTAATATTGGCCTTATTGTAGACACTTGTTTTAATGGTGCTATCGATTTCCTTGGCTGTTATCGTTATGTCATTAGTGGAATAATGTTTGCCAATGATGCCACCAATATCTTTTCTTTCTTCTTCACTTGTGTCTTTTATAGTAATTTTGCCCGCTAATTTGCCATAAGAAATATACTTTTTTCTTATTTCTAACATCAATCTTTTGACATTTTTACTCTTAAGGTACTTAGCCCAATTAAGACTATCGTTCATTATATATTTTCTCTTTTCCATTCCAAATATAATTGATTGGTGTAATTGTATTGGAATTTAACGGTCTTAATAATTCGACAATCTTTAGACGTTTTACTGTTTGGTAACAACCCCATAGAGCTTGTGAATTCATGATATAGTCAAAATCTAGTTCCTCTACCATCTTAAACATGCTGGCGATATTCTTATCGTCAACGCCCGCAAAGGCTTCATCTAGGGCAATCATTCTTGGATGATCAGTTAATTTAGCCTTCTTATATTGAGCATTTACGGCAGCAAATAATGGTACATACATGGCCATGGCTTTTTCACCTCCACTAAAGGTATTAAAAGCTTTATTGGTTAGTTCTTTTTTATTTTCATTTACTCTAGTGTAGTCCATTCTAAATTCATACCATTTACGATAATCTAGAGCGTTTCTTACTAAATCTAAGTAATTTGGTATTTCATTATTCATTTCTTGTTTTAGCTTCTCTTTTTGAATTATGCTTCTAAAGTGTTTAGAAACTTTAGTCATTTCTTCTTCACTAACTAGAACCTTATCTTTAGTAAGGAGCTTTTCTAATTCTCTAATGTCCATTTCATCTATGTCATCAGCTTTTTTTGGTTTCCATTCAAGTGAAAAGCTAAGGCCCATAGAAGTGTCCATGTTTTTCATAAGACTAGACATTTCTTTAACCCAATTAGAACTTTCATCAATTCGATCAGATAATTTTTGCGATATTGTTTGTGAAAGTATATCTTCAAATAATTCTCTATCTTTTTGCCTAATTAACTCTTCCTGATTAGAGATAGCGTTTTCTATTTCTTTGATAAATTCATTTAAATCAAGTTTTTTACCAGCCCAAATAGAATTTACTAATAGTCTAGATCGATCGGCCTTTTCTTCGTCATTTGTTTCGAAACATCTTTCAATAGTTGTATTATAACTTGAAAGATTACTATTATATTTTTGATAAACATTATATAGATTAGATGCCATCTCACTAGCTGGCTTAATCATATAAGCATCTTCTTTTAAGGCTAGAGCACTCTTGGCATTATCCTTTAAAGAAAGCTCGTTTTTATCTAACACTAAATTTAAAGAAAGTTCTTCTTCTAAACATTGACTTACATATTTTAAATATTCTTCATCTTTGTTTTTGTTATCTTCTTTTACTTTTAGTGATGCATCGGCATTCTCTAAATCATGGACTACTATTGAAAGTTTCTTATCAACTTCATTTTTTTGATCGATAGTTTCTTCTTGTCTACTTCTAGCATCCATTAATTTTCTAGTTTTTTCGATAATTTCAGGATTTTCTAATATTTCTTGAAGCTTCTTTAACTGCTCATTTATTGAATTAATCTTATTTGAAAATTTATCTTTTTCTAAAGAGATATCATCAATTTCACTTAAGTAATTATCTTTATTGTTTTCTTTTGTAGTTATTTGTTCTTGATAATGATCGTTATCCTTTTTGTTAGTTATAAGCTTATTAAAAGAATTTTTATAATCATCTAAGTAAGACAAGATATTATCGTATTCTTCTGCACTTCTTGTATAAGGCAAGCTTTTACATACATCTAGCATTTCTCTTTCAACTTGTTTAAGAATACTATAGGCAACATTTAATTGTTTTTCTAGTAATTCCTTATTTCTTTTTAGTTCGTTAATATGAAGAAACAATTGATGCATAGAATTTATAATTTGATTAATCTTTTCGGTACTTAAAGAATTATCAAATTCATCTGTCATACTTAATAAGAAATTATTCTTATCATCAATCTCATTTCGCTTATTAGATAGCTTTACTTCTACTTCCTCTATTTGAACCTTTATTTCGTTTAATAATTGTTCCTTCTTACGCTTTCTAGCGTTGATGCCAATGTATTCGGAAGCCTCTTTATCGGCGTATCCTTGTAACATGCCTTGTTTGAAATAGCCATTTTCACTAAAGATATAATTTCCTTTTTCTTTAGAAAAATGTGAAAGAATATTCTTTACTATTTCTTTTATATCTTCATCAATATTTTCATCAACTCTTAAATCATTGAATTGATTATCGCCTAGTGTTGTTTCACAAACGATGACATCATTTAATTTACTAAATTCTTTTTGAATTCTTAAATAATCTCTTTCATTTACAACTAGCGCATCTAAAAGTCCAGCTTGATGTAGCTGTTTCTCTAAGATGGCTTGTTTAGCACAACTAAGATTATCATTAAACTCAACTGTTTGATAAAAAGGATATGCTTTTATACCAGCTTGTTTTAGCATTTCACGAGCCATACTAGTTTGTTCATCATGGCTTGGTTCGATTATCTTTTGTTCAAAAACTTCACGATACTTAGCCTGTTTATCGCTTATTTCTTTTTGCAAAGTTGAAGCTTCATTTTTTAATGAAAGCAATTGTTCCTTTTCTTTGTATTGTTTTTCATCAAAATCTTTTTTTAATACTTCCTTTAGTTTAAGTGAATCACTTTCGTTGTTGTATTGTTCGATTATTTCTTTACAATCTTGCATTGTTTTAGATGAAACGTGCCAATATTTATTATCTTTTAGAGCGTCTATATCATTTAATAACAGATCTTGTTGAAGCTCTTTTTCCTTGTTTAGTTCTTCATAATCTTTTTCTTTATTATTTAATTCATTATTATTTTCATTAGCCCTATTTAAAGCATCTTGATACTTATTATCGACATCTTTATATTTGTTTAAAAGATTTCTTCCGATAGTTATTGTACTTCTTAAAGTATCAATTTGACTTATTATTAAGTCATTATCTATTTTTTGATTATTTTGAATGTCTTGTTTAATACTTTGATGGAAATCGCTTTTTATTTCATTTTGTAAGTCTTCAAGATTATTTAAACAATCATTCATTTGTTTCCTAGCATATTCAGCCTCGTTGTTTAATTCTCTAATAGAACTTTCAAGTACTTGAATTTGTTCTCTTTTTTGATTGATTTGTTTTTCTTTGTTTTCTTTTTCTTTAGTATTTTCAACTAAATCCTTTTTAAGATTTTGTAACTTCACATCTAGATTTTCTAGGTCGGTGTCAGTTAATTGTTCAATCTCTTTACGAATTGTTTCTTCTTGCAAAGAAAGCCTATTTAATTCACTAGTAAGTGTTTGTTTTTGGACATTCCAATCACTTATTTGTTTAATGGTATTCTCATATTCTTCAAGCGACTTACTAGCTTTTGTTTTGCCATCTAAGTAATTCTTGGCTTTTTTCGCTAACATATAGCGATTATAATGTTCATATTCTTTCATGATTTGGCTGGCATCATTTAAAGAACGTTTTAAGCCTTCAAGTATCTCTTGGATATTATCCATCTTTTCCATAGCTTCAACCATGGCACTTAAATCATTATCACTTAAAACTTGTAAGGAATCATTTAGAATTTCATATATTCTAGTTGGCTTAAAGTTATTAGATAATTTAGGCGCTCTAACTTTTATTAGTAGTTTGATGAATTGTTCATATTGTTCAATTCTTTCAAAACCAAATAGATATTGATTTACCATTTCCTTATAATCTTTTTGTGAATCGGTAAATGGTGTATCTTCACCTAATACTTTCTTTAGTTCTTGTTTATCATAAGGTATTATTTTTTCACCAGATTGTCTAAAGAGATTAAAGTCAACGTTTATTCTTTTATTATTAAGAATGACAAAGCCCCAAAAGTTCATTGGTCTTCCTTTATGAGCACTTTGACCAATGCCAATAGTACGATATTCTTGGCTATCTTCTTTTTTAAATTCTAGATATAAATAGCCTGTTGACTCGTCTTTTTCATTATCACCTAAAAAGTAATATTCCATTCTTCTATCACTTGTGCCAAAGGGGTCAAGACGCGATGGCGTTCTATCGCCATCTAATATGAAGGGAATGAAACTTTGAGTGGTTATTGATTTACCTGAACCATTTTGTCCTCTTAATAGTATTTTGCCATCTTCTAATTCAAACGATTCATTATCATATAGCCAAAAGTTGACAAAGCCAATACGATTCATTTTCCATCTATTGTTCATTCAATTTAACCTCCATATATTCGGGATATTTGCCACTTACAATGGCAATACTTGGGTAGATTATGGTTTCATGTTCATCACTTTTTATCATTAACCATTTTTCCATGTATTCTTTGATGAGAGAAATATATTTATCATTTGTCATTTCACGATATTCTTTTGAAAAGAAATCACTATATTGTTTCTTTAATTTTAATAATATTTCTTCAAACTTACTTGTTTGAATAGTGATCGTATCATCTGTGTTAATCACTAATCTTCTTTTATCTTTGGCCATTTGTGCTATTTCATGGCTTACCAATAATACAATCTCTGATAACATACTATTTTTTGGATGATAGTCACCAATTGGCGAACTATCCAAAAAGACAATAGAAGCGTTATTTTTATTTATAAGAAGATTTGCGCCTATATTCTTTTCAATATTGGTTTCAATATAGCTCTTCTTATTTCTTAAATATTGAGGATCGGGTTCATTGACATCTTTATAGTACATTGATGGACAAGTTACAAGCGTTCTAAATACTCTGTTTATTCTTAAGGTTCCATGACTTTCATCTAATTCTTCCATTTGTTTCTTCTCGAAGTCATGGTAATCATTGGCTTTTGTAATGTCCATTGGAAAGTTAGTGGCAAAATATCTTGATAAACCCGTATTTTCATATAGTACTTCACTATCTTCTTGTTTAGAATATAGGGAACTATCTCCCTCATATACTTTAAGCATGCCCTTGTTTTCAACATATTGTAAGACTCTTACTAAAGACTTACGTTGGCCAAAGCTTGTCCAATCTACTTCGATATATTTAGACATAATAGCTTCGACATATCTAATTAAATCAGATAATAGAAATTGACTGTTTTCTTCTTTGTCCTCTAGGTACATTAATATGGCACATAAAAAACAATAATCTCTTGTTTCTAAAAATTCTTCAATGCCCATAAAACTTTGGGCATATGCCGGAATTTTTTCTAGTTTTATAAGATTTTCAGTATGGATTAATTTCCAACCAAGCATTTCTTGAATAAAGCGTTTAGTGTCTTTATTGTTTATCTCGTGCTTTATTTGATAGTATTCTTCCTTTTGGTTGGCTTTAGTAATCCAATAATTATCTAAAAGTAGACTAATTGCGTTCATAATTAAACTCCAAAATATATCTAGGCATCGTGATGTTTCCATCTTTACAATGAAGAATACAAGTTCCTTCTTCTTTGATTAATTTGAATTTATTGCCAAATTCGGTATTGGCAATCTTATCTTCATTCATATTGGCGTTAGATATCCAAACAAGTAATGTTTCTCTAAGTTCAATTGGTACAACATCTTCTATTTGGCTAATGATTAACTTATTATCTTTGATGTAGTGTTCAATCATTTCTTTTTTCTTACTAATAAGTTCTTCATATTGCATCTTGGCAATCATCTTGTCCATTGACTTATCTAAGACACCTTCCTTGTTACGGCGCTCCCTGTAAGTTCGAGAATGGGATTCAAGCTCTAATAGATTGTTTTCTTTTTCTAATAGACTCTCTTTCATATTCTCGTTTAAAACAGCTTCATTTATTTTGAAATGAGCTATTTTTTGAATACCAAAGACATGAGCCGATAATTTATGGGCATCGTCTAGATTTTCACAATTGTTAAACATTTTAATAAAGTGACGATAATCATCTTTTCTACTTACGCCATAATTGTTCATTTGGGCAATCATATTGGCGTTATCGATAATTGATCTAATTATTTCATTAGTTATTTCTAATATCTTTTCACATTCTACTTTTTGACCATTTACTGGCATGAACCATCTTTTAAAAGATAGCCAACGATTTTCAATATTATTTTTAATAGCTTCCTTAGATTGTTTGGCTTTGCCAATACGAGGAATATCTAGTTCACTTTGAACTATCTTATCAATTAATTCATTATTAAAAAGTTCATCAATATTTTCAATTCTGCCCCTAATTTTTCTTGATTGTAACTGCATTTGTTTGATGAAATTATTTAGATATTGCATAAAACGTTCTTTATGCATGATAAATTCGTATGATTGTAATAAAGCTTTAGTATCAGGATTATAAAAGCTTCTAAGGTAATCCTTATAATTTTGATTAAGCGTTTTAAAGTCTTCCATCAACATACGCCACCATTCATTGATTTCAGATAGACTTTGATTATTTATTGATTTAGCTTGTTTTAAGGCCTCATCTATTCTTAAAAAGTAGTTTGTTGATAGACTTGCACTTTCAATATTAAGATTTTCTAGTTTAATAGTAAGCCTTTCAATTTCGACCGCTCTTTCGCTCATAGAGTAGCTATATTGTTTATTTTTGTATTCAGCTATAGTATGAACAATGCCAGGATCTTGTACCGCTACTAGATTATTCCAATTAACTAGTTGTTCTAAATCACTTTTTAAATCATCAATTGTATAATCTTTAAAATCTTCTTCATCCTTTACTAGCTTTAGTATTTCTTCTTTATAAAGGGGATAATGCATCTGTTCATTTTCAATAAACATTTTGCGCATTATGGTACGATAACGAATTACACCAGGTACATTTAAATACGATGTTTCAGGTATTGGTAAAGTATAGCTTGTCATATATCTAATTATACAAAAAAGCCTATGTTTTCTTACATAGGCCTTAGATTATTCTTCGATTATTTTACCATCAATAGAGAAGGTTACAACTTGCCAAGGGATAAACTTATTACTATTTTGTAGTGCAGTTTTTGCGGCATACTCAAGTCCACCGCAACATGGTACTTCCATTCTTAATATCGTTACACTTTTAATATCGTTATTAGTGATAATTTCTGTAAGCTTTTCACTATAATCAACATCATCTAATTTTGGACAACCAATAATCGTGATTTTACCTTTCATAAATTCTTCGTGTACTCTTGCATAGGCATAAGCTGTACAATCGGCCGCAATAAGTAGTTTAGCGTTATTAAAGTACGGTGCATTTACCGGAACTAACTTTATTTGACAAGGCCATTGAGCTAGTTGCGATGTTACATTACTGCTTATAGAAGGTGTAATAATTTCTTCTCTATTAAATGTATGCATAGCATGGCCTGGGCAAACGTGTTCATGAGCTTGTTGTTTCTCTTGTTTATGTCTTTGTACAGCTATTTCATCATAGGGTAAAGCTTCTCTATTGGTGAAAGTTATGGCACCAGTTGGACAATTTGGTAAACAATCACCCATGCCGTCACAATAATCATCTCTTGTAAGAGTAGCTTTGCCATCTATCATTTCAATGGCTCCCTCATGACATGCACTAGCACAAGTTCCACAACCATTGCATTTATCTTGATCGATATGAATAATTTGTCTAATCATTTACTTTCCTCCGTCATTGTGATTATAGTTTATAATGGTTTTATCATTTAGTATGTGGTTAAAACAACGTAATTATGCTTAAAACTTATTTATTTAAAGACTTAAATGAAATAGAATATAAAGAACTTGAGGAACTAAATTGTTTAAAGGAAAAACATTTTTCTAGTAATTCTTATGTTTTTAAAGTAGGAGATACAATCCATGAAATTGGAATAGTCTTAAATGGCAATCTAAATATCGAGAATATTGATTACCTGGGTAATAAGACTATCTTGAGTAATTTAAGTGATGGGGATGTCTTTGGGGAAACTTATGCACTAAGCGAACAAAAGATGATGGTTGATGTCTTATCTTTAAAAGATAGCACTATCTTATTTTTGGATATAGATGTCTTATTTACTGAAAAGTATAGGGATAAAAGTTGGAGAGAGAAACTATTGAATAATTTACTTACGATAACGGCTAATAAAAATCTTATGTTATCTAATCGTATTTTCTTTACTAGTTTTAAAAAGATTAGGGATCGTCTATTAGCTTATTTTTCTTATATGGCTTTTAAGACGAACAGTAAAACCTTTAATATTCCATTTAATCGACAAGGATTAGCGGACTTTTTAAATGTCGAGCGTAGTGCTTTATCCAAGGAATTGGGTAAGATGAGAGATGAGGGGATTATTGAATTTTATAAGAATTCGATAAAGTTGCTATAATACTTGTATGCTTAATGATACGATTTGTGCAATTAGTACCGCATTAAAGGATGGTGCTATTTCAATAGTTAGATTATCTGGTGAAGATACTTTTGAGATTATTAAAGAAATAAGTGATATCAAAAAGATTGAGGCTAATAAAATCAAGTATGGCCATATTTATGATGAAGGACAAATGCTTGATGAGGTGCTTATTTCTTTTTTTGTAGGGCCTAAGTCTTATACAAGAGAAGATATGGCTGAGATAAATTGCCATGGTGGTGTTTATGTTACTAGGGCTATCTTAAATTTACTATTAAGTAAAGGTTGTAGACTAGCGGAGCCTGGTGAATTTACTAAGCGTGCTTATTTAAATGGAAGAATTGATTTAAGTGCTGCTGAATCAACTAATGACTTAATCAATGCCCATAATTACTTACAAGCCAAGAGTGCTATAAATGGTGTCAACGGTTCTATCGATCGTTTGCTTAATCCTTTGATGGAAGAAATGAAGAATGTAATTTCTTCAATTGAAGTCAATATTGATTATCCAGAATATGAAGATGTTGAGATTATGACAAATGAAAAAGTTAAACCATCTTTATTAAAGTGGACTAGACAAATGTCTGAAATGGTAGATAAGGCAAGCCGCTTTAGAATTGTAAAAGATGGCATTAAAACAGTAATAGTTGGTAAGCCTAACGTTGGTAAGTCTTCGTTATTAAACGCTTTAATCAAGAAAGATAAGGCTATTGTAACCGATATCGCAGGTACTACTAGAGATTTAGTAGAAGGAGAAGTAATACTTGATCATATAACGCTTAATCTAATTGATACGGCAGGTATTAGAGATAGTTTCGATAAAGTTGAACAAATTGGTATTGAAAAGTCTAAAGAGGCTTTAAAGGAAGCTGATTTAGTTATGCTTGTACTTGATGGCAATAATATCGATGATGAGGATGAGAAACTATTAAAGCTTACTGAAGATAAAAAGCGTGTCATTATTTATAACAAGAAGGATTTAGCTAAACACAAGGGTATTAATATTTCTTGTATAAATAACGATATTAAGGAGCTTGTGGATTATTTAAATAATGAATATAAAGAGGATGTTTCTTTAGTTAATGAGGATGTTTTGAATAACGAGAGACAAATTTCTTTGGTAAGACAAGCTTTAAATTGTTTAAAGAAGATGGAAAAGGATATTGATACAGTATCTTTGGATGTGCTTATGTTAAATCTTGAGGAATCTTTTCATTACTTATGTGAGATACAAGGAAAGGACTATCAAGAAGATTTAATTGATCATATGTTTAAGAACTTTTGTTTGGGCAAGTAATGAATATAAAAGAAAAAGCCAACGAATTAAAAAAGGATATCACGGTAGTAGCTGTCGCCTTAAAAAGAAAGGATACACCGCCATTGGCAAAAATGATGGCTTGTATATGCGTTGGTTATGCTTTATCGCCAATCGATCTAGTTCCCGATTTTATTCCGATTCTAGGTTATTTAGATGATGTGATATTACTTCCCCTGCTTATAGCAATTACACTCAAATTAATTCCTAAAGATATTATTGAGGATAGCAGACAAGAGGCTGATGATATTTGGGCTTTAGGTAAACCAAAGAAATGGTATTATGCTTTGCCTATTATCTTGATTTGGATTTTAATTATAGTATTAATTTTGAAACTACTTGGAAGGAGATAGGATGAATTACTTGGATTCGCATTGTCATATAAATGATGAAAGTTATCTAGAAGATTTAGATGAAGTGTTGGATAGAATGCTTATAAATAAAGTAACTAAGGCAATGTTGGTGTGCGTTAGTTTGGATGATTATCAAAGATCTTTAAATATCAAAAAAGAGGGTATTGAATTTAAGAAGGCTATTGGTGTTTATCCAGAGTATACAGATATGGATGATAAGACTTTTGAAGAATATGTTTCTTTAATGAAAAACTGTGATGCGATAGGTGAGATAGGTCTTGATTATCATTGGTATAAGGATACTAAGGATAAACAAAAGGAACTTTTTATTAAGCAAATAAAGATTGCGAATGACTTAAATAAGCCGATTATAGTGCATGCCAGAGAGGCTTTGGCAGATACTTATGAAATCTTAAAGAAGTATCCATGTAAAGGTGTGTTACATTGTTATAGTGGGTCTAGTGAATTAGCTAAAGAGTTTGTTAAGCTTGGTTATTATATTTCAATTGGTGGTCCTATCACATTTAAGAATGCTAAAGAACCTTTAGAGGTTGTAAAAAGTGTTCCGCTTGATAAGCTATTAATCGAAACTGATTCGCCATATCTTACACCTGTTCCTAATCGTGGCAAGCGCAATGAACCTAGCAATGTTATCTATACAGCGGCTAAGATAATAAAGACAATAGGTGTTGACGAAGAGACTTTTTTGAAACAAATTAATGTTAATTATGATAGTTTATTTATATAATTTTAAGGGGGAGAAATTATGAATTCAATCTTTTTACTAATACTAATTGCGATTACGGTATTTATGATGGTTAATAATTTTAAGCGTATGAAACAATATCGTAAGGATAAGACATATATTGAACTTTATACTAAGGCCTTAAAGGGTACTGATGGTTCTTATGATGAACTAGTAGCTTATATTGATAAGGAAGAAGATCCTTGTTTAAAGGCTAAGTCAAAGTTAATTAAACTTTATGAAGATATTAGATTAAATAATGATATTAATGAACTAATAAATGAAGATTATGTAAAGGATATCTTTTATGTAGGCGATACTTTTTCAAAAGAAAAGTCTAATTTAAATAGTGAAGTATTTATTTGGTATATTCTATTACTTTCAAGATGTCGTACATTATCTTTAATTGATGTAATGGATACATTATATGAAAAAGTAAATGTTCATAAGAATGACTTAGAAAGTGTTGTTGAGTATCAATGTTTCGCTTCAGCATATGAAGTATTACTTGAAAAGGGTACTGATGGCCTTGTTTTCTTAAAGAAATTATTAAGCGGTGATTATACAGAATATTCTTATGATAAGAATTTGATTGGCATTTATAAGAAAGTAGCCGCTTGTCTATTGTGCTATGCTGGTGAAATCGTTGATGAAAGTGATGAACTTCTTATCAAAGACTTTACTACTACTTTGATTGGCAATCGTTTTACCAAGGATTTAGATATCTATGATAAATATGGTCCTAAGGATGATGAAGTAAGCCAAGATAATGAAAATAAAGAAGAAGTAGTTGAAGAAACGAAAGAAGAAGCGGTTGCTGAATCAAAAGATGAAACAAGTGAAGAAGCTACCGAGGAAGTAAAAGAAGAAGCTTCTAGCGATAGTGAAGAAAAGGAATAATATGAAATTAATTGTTGGCTTGGGTAACCCTGGTAGTAAGTATGAGGGCACAAGACATAATACAGGTTTTGCGGTTATTGATAAGACCTTAAGTAAGCTTAAATTATCTTTAGATAAGGAAAAGTTTAAGGGTGCTTATACAGTTTATAACTATAATAATGAGAAAGTTTATTTCTTAAAGCCTCTTACTTTTATGAATTTATCAGGCGAATGTGTTAAACCTTTCATGGACTATTTTGATATTGATAAAAAAGATTTAATTGTTGTCCATGATGATTTGGATTTGCCAGTAGGTAAAATTAGGTTAAGAGAAAAAGGATCATGTGGTGGTCAAAATGGCATGCGCAATATTATTGATTTACTTAAGTCTCAAGAAATCAATAGGGTTCGTGTAGGCATTGGCAAAGACCCTTTGATTCCTGTTGTTGATTACGTTTTAGGAAAAATTAAAAAAGAAGATAAGGAAATATATGATCAAAGTATTGATAAGGCTTCAGATGCCCTAATTTATGCCTTAGACCATGATTTTCCTTTGGTTATGAGTAAATTTAACTAATGAAATATGTAGAGCTTTTAGATAAGGTAAGTGAAGTGTGTGAAGATAATTCACACTTTTTGTCTTATAACTCCTTAATTGAGGAAGCTTTAAAAATTGCGATACACGCAAACAAAAGTGCTAGACCAATGATTGTTGTAAAAGAAAACAACTATATGGCCTATCGTTTAAAAGATATTTTAAGTTCTTATTTTGATGATGATGAATTAGTTACTTATTTACCTGAAGAATCTTTAAGAAGCGAAGAAATTGCGACTTCTTTTGAAAATAGAGCCGAAAGACTTTTTGCCCTATATAAAATCATTACAAGTCCTAAATTAAAAGTAATTGTCACTTCGCCATATGGCTTTATTAGACATTTGCCTAACAAAGAGACTTTGCTTAATAGTATTATCAAACTTAAAAAAGACGATACTTTAGATTCTAATGATTTTATTGAAAAATTAAGACAATTAGGCTATGAAAAAGTAGCCCATGTTGAAACGCCAATGACTTATGCCAATAGAGGCTATATCGTTGATGTCTTTTCGGTAAACTACAATAATCCTATTAGAATTGAATTTTTTGATGATCAAATTGAATCGATTAGATTCTTTGATGTGAATAGTCAAAGTACAATTGAAAACATTGGTGAAGTCGATATATGTTTTGGCAAAGACGTCTTCTTTTCTAAAGATGAAATAGAATATTTAAAAGATCATTTAGAGATTTTATCAGGGGAAATGGAACTTAATCTAGAATATATTGAAAAAAATGTTTTTAGACAATCATCTTATTTCTATTATGCTTACTTTAAAAATAAACATCTAAAAGATTATCTAGATAGCGATATTTATTTAAGCGATAAGACGAAGATAGAAGACCATTTAAAGATGCTAAGAGATGAAACATTTGCCTATATTAGGGAAATGTTTGAAGAAAAGAAACTGCCTTTAAAGTATTCGGTATTTGGTGATTTAAATACCTTGCTAGTTAATCAAAGTATTATTACTGGCAAACCGTTTAAAGAAGCGATTAGTGAAATAAGTGAAGTCGATTTGCCCTATGGCAATTTAGATTATTTACTTAGTTTAATTGATAAAGAGAATAGAGAATCTAAATTGATTGTGCTTGATAATAAAGAATTTGATGAAGCTATTAGTAGTTTAAATAAATTTAAGATTAAGTATTCAATTTATACTGGGACATTAAAGAAGGGCATCAATTTAGCTTCCGGTTATTTGTTTGGTGGCTTTGATATAAAGAGTTTAGGTTTAATAGTTTACACAAGTAGTGAATTATTTAAACAAAGAAAACATAAGGGACGTTTTGCGAGTAAGTATGCGGAAGCACGCACTTTAAATTCTTATGAAGAATTAAATCCTGGCGATTATGTAGTTCATGATCAATATGGTATAGGACAATATGTGGCCATTGAAACTAGAAATGTAAATGGTGTTTCTTTAGATTATTTAAAGATTATATATAAGGGCAATTCTGAATTATTAGTGCCACTATCACAGTTTTCGCTTGTTCGTAAGTATGTTTCTAAAGATGGCTATGTGCCAAAGCTTCATAAGCTTGGCTCTAAGGATTGGGTAGAAACTAAGAAAAGAGTAGAAGAAAGTGTTGAAGAATTAGCTGGTAAATTACTAGATACTTATGCTTCTAGAGAAAACGATATTGGATATGCATGTAATGCCGACTCACCTTTACAAAAAGAGTTTGAAGATACTTTTACTTTTGAACTGACAAATGATCAAACTAAGGCCATTAATGAAGTGAAAGTTGATATGGAAAAGAAAAAGCCCATGGATCGTTTACTTTGTGGAGATGTTGGCTTTGGTAAGACTGAAGTAGCACTTCGAGCAGCTTTTAAGGAGGTGGATAATGGTCGACAAGTAGCCTATCTTTGCCCAACCACCATTCTTTCTTTACAACATTTCAATACTTTTAAAAATAGATTAGATAACTTTCCAGTTAGGGTAGAACTTTTAAATCGTTTTGTGGATGAAAAGAAACAAAAAGAGATTTTAAATGATTTAAAAAATGGTAAGGTTGATATCTTAATTGGTACCCATCGTATTTTAAGCAAGGATGTACAGTTTAAAGAACTAGGTTTATTAATTATTGATGAGGAACAAAGATTTGGTGTTCAACATAAGGAAACTATTAGACAACTTAAACAATCGATTGATGTCTTATCTTTATCAGCTACCCCAATTCCTAGAACCCTGCAAATGTCTTTGATTGGTATTAGAGGCCTTTCTACCTTGGATACACCGCCTTTAAATAGGTATCCAGTTTTAACTTACGTCGTAAGTAAAAGCGAGAATCTAGTGAAAGAAGTTATCATGCGTGAACTAGAAAGAGATGGCCAAGTTTTCTATTTATACAATAATGTAGATGAAATACATAGAGTAGCCAATAAACTAAGCAAGGAAATTCCTTATGCGAAAGTTGATATTGCGCATGGCCAAATGAGTGCTGAACAAATCGAGGATGTCATGCTTAGATTTTACAATAATGAGATTAATGTTTTAGTTTGTACAACAATTGTGGAAACAGGTCTTGATATTCCTAATGCGAATACTATTATTGTCGATAATGCGCAAAACTTTGGGTTAGCCCAACTTTATCAAATTAAGGGCAGAGTTGGCAGGAGCGATAGAGTAGCTTATGCATACTTATTAATACCGGAAAAGAAACAATTAAGTGAAGTTGCAAGTAAAAGACTTGAGGCTATTAAAGAGTTTGCGGCATTGGGCAGTGGCTATAAGATTGCAATGCGTGATTTAACAATCAGAGGTGCTGGTGATTTACTTGGCCCTAAACAATCGGGTTTTATTGATAATGTCGGTTTAGATTTATATCTAGCAATGTTAAATAAGGCTATTAAGCGTAAAAAGGGTGAGGTTGTAAAAGAAGAGGAGACTAAGACTAATCTTAATATTCAATTAGAATCTTATATTCCAAAGGAATTTTCTAGTAATGATTATGAGAAATTATCTTTGTACCATAAGCTTGATATGATTGATAATAAGGAAGATTTACTTAATTATTATCTTAAGGTTGAGGATGAATATGGTAAGCTTCCTAAACAAGTTGAGGCCTTATTTGAAAAGAAGAAGTTGGAGCTTTTATATAATCTGAAGTGTATTGATAAGATTACTAATCGTAATAAACAATTTACTATCATCTTAAGTAAAGAGTATTCCGATAATATCGATGGCGTAAAACTATTTGAATATTGCAATGCGATAAGTAGAGACATTAAGATCGCCTATAAGAATAGTAAGATTGAATTGTATGTTTCTAATCAAAAGGACAATATAACCAAGATATTGAAACTTGTGGATAATTTAGATAAACTAGTAAGACATGAGAATTGATAAATATTTAAAGGTTGCAAGAATCTTAAAAAAGCGTACAGTAGCCAAAGAATTAGCTTTAAATGAGCGCCTTTTAATTAATGATAAGGTTGCTAAGGCGAGTAGTGAAGTTAAGCCTCTTGATATTATTACGATTGTATTTGGGCATCGTACTTTTAAAGTTAGAGTTCTTGAAGTAAGAGAAAACGCTTCTAAGCAGGATGCTTTGGGGATGTATGAAGTAATTGAAGAGAAAATAGAGAGTGATGTATAATTCTAATATGACTATAAAAGATGATCGTAAAGTAGTTAAGAAAAGAAGAAGATTAAATAGGAAGACTATGCATAAGCTTGTTTCCATTGTGCTTATTTGTGCAGCTATTTATATCTTTATAAATGTAGCTAAACAGTTTCATACAATGTATACTCTAAAGAAACAATCGCAACTTGTGGAAAGCGAATTAGCTATTCTTGAAGACGAGAATGCCGCACTTGTTTCTACAAAAAACAAGCTTGAGGATTCCAATTATGTTACCACTTATGCAAGGGGTGCATATATGTTCTCTAAGGGTGATGAGAAAGTATTCTATTTACCTTCTTCATCAAGTAGTGAAGCTACAAGTGATACAACTGATAGTAATGATTAAGCTCAAAGAGCTTTTTCTTTTTCTAATTTTATAACCCCTTATAACCCCTGTTTAAATTCATAAAAGGGGTTATAATTATATTGGTGGTAATATGAAAGATATAAACGAAGAAATCATAAGATTACAAGACAAGATAGCTAAGCTTCCTAGTGGTTATATTTCTAAGAAAACAATTTATGGCAAGACTAGACAATACTATCAATGGATGGAAGATGGAAAGAAAAAGAGCAAATATGTCGATGAGGAAACAAGCAAAAAACTAAATGAGGGGATACTTTTAAGAAGATCTCTCCAAAAAGAACTTAAGGAGTTAAAGATGAAGACGGTTAATAAGGATAATAATGAAGAATCTTATCATAGTATAGTTTTAACTGGACTGCGTTTGAAAGACTTTGTTAGACTTGCGGATACATATAAAAGACGTCCTCTGATTGAAAAAATTGTTGAATACTTGAATAGTGATGTGAATAAAGTACTAATATTATATGGTTTAAGAAGAACCGGCAAGACCACTTTAATTCAACAAAGTATTGCTTCTTTTAGTGAAGAAGACTTTGATAAGACCGCTTTTATTCAGATTAAGTATGACGATAATTTATCTTTGTTAAATAAAGACTTAAAGAAACTACAAAGTTTAGGATATAAATATATTTTTATTGATGAAGTTACTTTAATGGAAGATTTTATTGAAGGTGCGGCCTTATTTTCAGACATCTATGTCACTAGTGGCATGAGAATAATCTTATCAGGTACGGATTCCTTGGGTTTTCTTTTTTCAGAGGATGAACAATTATATGATCGTTGCATAATGCTTCATACAACATTTATTTCATATAAAGAGTTTTCTGATGTGTTGGGCATTGAAGGCATTGATGAATATATTAAATATGGCGGTACCATGAGCCTTAGTGGCGTTAATTACAATAAAAATTCTACTTTTGCCAATATTAAGAGTACTGATGAATATATCGATAGCGCTATCGCTAGAAATATACAGCATTCTCTAAAGTATTATCAATATGCTGGCCATTTCCGTAGTTTAGAAGATTTATACAATAACAATGAACTAACAAGCGCCATAAATAGAGTTGTGGAAGATATTAATCATCGTTTTACGATAGAGGTTTTAACTAATGATTTTGTTTCTCATGACTTAGGCCTTTCGGCTAAAAATCTAAGAAATAATAAAAGTAATCCTAATGATATTCTCGATAATATCGACAAGGAAGCTTTTACTAGGGGTCTAAAAGAAAGCTTGGAGATTAAAAACAAGGTTGAGCAAACCGTAAAGATAGAAGATATTCATCGATTAGAAATAAAACAGTATTTAGATTTATTAGATTTAACTGTTGATATTTTGGTAGAATCTTTGCCTGTATCAAATAAAAAAGAATATATGACGGTCATTAGTCAGCCTGGTTTACGTTATAGTCAAGCAGATGCTTTAATTAAGCAACTTTTGTTGGATGAAAAGTTTAAGGATATTTCGGTTATTGAAAGAAAGAGGATTATTGAAAGAATACAAGATGAAATAAAGGGCAGAATGATGGAAGAGATTGTTTTATTAGAGACAAAGAAAGCTTTGGCTGATAAACAAGTCTTTAAATTAAAGTTTGCAGTTGGCGAATTTGATATGGTTGTATGCGATAGCGGAAGTTTAACTTGTCAAATATATGAAATAAAACATAGTGATAAGGCTGTTAAGAATCAATATAGACACTTAATTGATGAAAATAAATGTGCCGAATTTGAATTTCGTTTTGGCAAAATAACTAATAAAATAGTTATCTATCGAGGTGAAAGCAAGTACGACGGCGAAATTGAATATAAGAATGTCGAAGAATATTTAAGAAGCCTATAACGATTTTTGTACTATAATATTTGTTATGTCAAATTATAGTGTTATTAAAAGAATTACCGATTGGCTTATTGCCATAATATATAAAGCCCATACTTATTTATTAAGTTTAAATGATGCGTATGAATCACATTTTACTGATAAACAATTACACTTTCTAATAATTGGTATCTTGGGTATTTTAATGTTACTGGTGCTTTATCCATTATTTAAGTGGCTGGCAAAAAAACATCTAACCATACTAATAGCTTGGTTTTATGTTTTTACAGTACTAGTAGTTATTACTTTTGCGATAGAGATAGCCCAATGGTACTCTAATACTGGCGAAATGGATTTTAATGATATTGTGGCTGGTTTAGCTGGTTATTTTTTAATGTCCTTTATCTTTATTTTGATAGTGGCCATTATTGGTTTAATTAAAAATAAGAAGAATTAAAAAGGAACCGCTATCTACACGGTTCCTTTAACATATACGTTGATTGTTTATAGTCCATCATAGACTAGTTTAATAATTAAGTAGAATCTCCTTCATAATTATCATCCTTTCAAGAGCTTTGCCTTCACTCATTCAACGCTCTTAATTGAATGAGGATTAATAAATTTCTAGTAGAATCTCCTTCATTTAATTTTCCTCTTAAGATATATATCTTTACACCTTTAATATATCAAATTGGTCAGAAATGAATAGTCTATTTTTACAAATTTTTTTATGAGATAATAATTATGTTGGGGTAATTAATAATTAATTTTCGTATATTGGATACTTATCACAAAGCTTGATGACTTTTTCTCTTATTTCATCTTGTTTAGTATCATAGTTAAATACTGTTTCATAGATAAGTTCGGCAATAACTTTCATGTCCTCTTCTTTCATACCTCTAGAAGTAACAGCTGGCGTTCCAATTCTTACACCACTTGTAACAAATGGGCTTCTAGGGTCGTTTGGAATAGCGTTCTTATTTAAAGTGATATAGACACTATCACATCTACTTTGTAGTTCTTTACCCGTTACATCAATGCCTGTTAAGTCTAATAGTAATAGATGATTATCAGTTCCATTAGTTACTAACTTAAAGCCTTTTTCTTTTAGCACATCCGCAAGAGCTTTAGCGTTTTTAACGATTTGGCTTTGGTATTCTTTAAAGCTAGGATCTAGTGCTTCCTTAAAGCATACTGCCTTGCCAGCGATAATATGTTCAAGTGGGCCACCTTGAATACCAGGGAAGATAGCTTTATTAAAGTTTAATTTGGCATTTACTTCATTACTAGAAAGGATTACACCACCTCTAGGTCCTCTTAATGTTTTGTGTGTTGTAGTAGTAACAACATGGGCATATGGGAATGGAGAAGGATGAAGGCCAGCGGCAACAAGTCCGGCAATATGAGCCATATCAACCATTAGATAAGCTCCTACTTCATCAGCGATTTCTCTAAATTTCTTAAAATCAATTGTTCTAGGATAAGCACTAGCACCTGCAACAATTAGCTTTGGTTTACATTCTCTAGCTATTCTAGCCACTTCATCATAATCAATATAGCCATCTTTATTTACGCCATATGATGCGGCATTAAAGTAAGTGCCAGAGAAGTTTACAGGGCTGCCATGTGTAAGATGCCCACCAGTATCTAGGCTCATGCCCATAAATGTATCACCTGGTTTTAATATTGAAAAGAAGACTGCCATATTAGCTTGAGCACCAGAATGAGGTTGTACGTTAGCGTATTCACAACCAAATAGCTTCTTTACTCTTTCTATAGCGATACTTTCAATGACATCAACATTTTCACATCCACCATAATATCTTTTACCTGGATATCCTTCAGCATACTTATTTGTAAGTATCGAACCACAGGCGTATAGTACAGCAGGTGAGACAATATTTTCAGAAGCAATTAATTCAATATTGCGATTTTGTCTTTGGTATTCAGCCTTAATCGCATCACCAACTTCTTTATCTTCCTTACTTAGAAGATCCATCATTTCTGTAATCATATTTTTCTCCTTTACTTATATGTAAGTTTAAAGCCTTCACCATGTACACTTTGTACAGGGTTTGTTATGACGAAGGCATTTTTATCATATTTATCTAAAATATCCAAAAGAATTGGATATTCTCTTTTATCGATGACAATTAGTAACATTTTGTGTTCTTTCATTGTATAGCCACCTTGTACATCAACAATGGTTACACCACGATTTAATTGTTTTAAGACTTCTTGGTTAATTATTTCCCAATTGCTGGATATAACTTGAACAGATAGGGAATCTGAACCATGGCTTATTTCAATCTTGTTTATTACAAGCGAAGACAAGAAGACAGATATTAGACCATTTAATAGTGATTCTATTGGATAGTTTAATAGGCCTAATAGACAAGTTAAGCCATCAGTTAATAAAATGAATTTGCTTGTTTCAATACCTGTATAGTGATTAAGAATAAGAGGCGGAATATCCATGCCGCCTGTAGAGGCCCCCCTTCTTAAGACGATGCCAATTCCTAGTCCACCAATAATTCCTGAATAGATACTTGCGAGTAATGGTGAAATATCTAAGGGAATAGGGAATTTTCCAAGTATGGTAATAAATATTGGATAAACAATTGACGATAGGAAGGTTTTTAAGGCAAATTCTTTGCCTAATATAATCCATCCTAAGATGAATAATCCAACTACTAGAATATTGATTATCATTTCTTCACTTAGCGGAATGATTGGGGATAACGCTACCGCAAAACCAGCTACACCACCAGTTAGAATATCAAATGGTAGGATGAAATATTGTACACTTACGGCTACTAGAAAATTGCCAAATAGAATTATTAGGATATCTTTTATATATTTTTTTTGCATAAACTTATTGTACTCTATTTTCTAAGTAAGGCCATACTCATACAATGAGCACCACCTCTTCCCTTAAGCAATTCTTTGGAAGGAAGTTTATATAGTGTAGCGCCTTGTTTTAAGTATTTTTCATTAGTTGTTTCATTAATATCGTAAACAATAAATTTATTTGGTGCGATACATAATGTGTTGCAGGCATCGTTCCATTGTTCTAATACTTCATTATCTTTATTACCACAAGTAATGATTTTAATATCATCTCTTTTTAATAGTTTGGATAATGTTTTATTTAAAGTTTCATTAATATCACTTAAACCATTTTTATCTAGCAACTTTAATTTTAATGTTTGATAGATTTCATCAAAGATGATGAACTTATTTTCATCAAATCTTGTAAAGACCGTATCTAGATGCATACAAGCACGCTTACTTGGTATTTCCATTAGTAATACTTGTTTAATGCTTAAATCGGTTTTTATTACATTATTAGCCAACTTTAAGGCAGCATCGATATTGGTTCTTTCGGATATGCCAATAATCATTGTTTCTTCATTAAGTAACATGACATCGCCACCTTCAATTAAAGTATCGTAGTTTCTTTCATATAGAAGTGGTAAACCAAATTCCTTATGATACTTATTGATATATTTGCCATAGATTACTTCTCTATTTCTGATATCAGTATGCATATGATATAGGGCAATATGATTACCAATTATAGTAAAAGGATCTCTTGTAAAGTATAGATTAGGCATGGAAGTTAATTTACCATTAAAACCGGACATTGTTTCTTCAACTAATTCTTTATTATCTTTTATAGCAAGTAATTCATCATATATTTTAGAATCATTACAGTTTTGATCACGTAAATATTCTTTTAAGAATTCTTCTTTTACTTTTTCATCTTTTAAGACATCGACCATTAAATTCTCTAGATAGTATACTTCTACTCCTTGTTTTCTTAAGATGTCTGTAAAGATATCATGTTCCTTTTGAGCAATCTTTAAATCAGGTAATTCATCAAAAAGATATTCTTGCATATTAGTTTGATTTAATACGCTAATTTCTTTTCCTGGTCTATGTACAAGCACTTTTTTAAGTGGACTAATTTCGTTTATTACATTTAACATAAAAACATTTTAACATAACAAAAAGCCCTTGATGGGCTTTAATGTTTATATGGCGTCCTCGGGGCGATTCGAACGCTCGACCGTCCGCTTAGAAGGCGGATGCTCTATCCACTGAGCTACGAAGACAAATTTTTGTGCATTACTAATTTACCACATTGAATTTAAAATTACAATATCTATGTTATCATTATTGCGTATGAATAAGATAGAAAATAAACTTGTGGGCATCATTAATGATGCGGTTAAGAAAACTTTTGATTTAGATTCTAGCGATTTAGCGATGATTGAAATTCCAAGAGATAACACAAATGGTGATTACTCTAGCAATATCGCCATGCGTTTGGCTAAGGCTTTACATAAAAAGCCTCTTGATATCGCCAATGAGCTTAAGGAATTTTTAAATGATGATGTGATTGAAAAGGTAGAGGTAGCTGGTCCTGGTTTCATTAACTTTTGGATGAAGAAGGGCGCTATTGCGGATGTCATTAATACTGTTCTTTCAAAAGGCGATGATTATGGAAGAAGCGATAGCGGCAAGGGTGAAAAGATTTTACTTGAATACGTTAGTGCTAATCCTACCGGTATTCTTCATTTAGGTCATGCTAGAGGTGCTGCATGGGGCGATAGTTGCGCTAAGATTATGAAGTTTGCTGGCTATGAGCCATTAAGAGAATACTATATCAATGATGCGGGTAACCAAATGGATATGCTTGCATTATCTATTGAAGCTAGATATAGAGAAAGCTTTGGCTTGGATTTTAAGCTTCCAGATGATGGTTATCATGGCAAGGATGTTGTTAATATTGCTTTGCAAATCAAAGAAAATGATGGTGATAAATGGCTAAATGTTGATAGAAGTGAAGCTCTAGCTTACTTTAAAACAGAGGGTGAACATCTTGAGATGGAAAGAATCAAGAAAGACTTAGCTTTATATCGTTGTGAATTCGATTCTTGGATTTCAGAGGCTAAACTAGTTAGTGAAAATAGAGTAAATAAGGCAATTGATAGAATGGTTTCAATGGGCCTTACTTATGAAAAAGATGGCGCATTATGGTTTAAGTCGACAGAATATGGTGATGACAAAGATAGAGTATTAAAGAAACAAAATGGTTTCTATACTTATTTAGCACCAGATATTGCCAACCACGTTTATAAGCTTGAAAGAGGCTACAATAAACTAGTTAATTTATGGGGCGCTGATCACCATGGCTATATCCCTAGAATGAAGGCAGCTATTGAGGCGATGGGCTATCCAAAGAATGTTCTAGAAGTTGATATCATTCAAATGGTTAGACTTATGGAAAATGGCGAAGAAGTTAAGATGAGTAAGCGTACTGGTAATGCGGTAACTATTAGAGAACTTTGTGATGATGTAGGCGTTGATGCAGCTAGATATTTCTTCTTATCTAGAGCACTTGATACTCAATTTGATTTTGATTTAGGACTAGCTAGAAGTAAGACTAATGATAATCCAGTTTATTATGTTCAATATGCACACGCACGAATTTGTTCAATCTTAAAGAATGCGCCTGAACATCATATACAAGATACATATACTTTATTAAATACTGATAAGGAAACAGATCTTCTTAAGCATATCAATGAATTCGCTGATACGGTAAGTGATTGTGCAGCTAATAGAAGTCCTAATAAGTTATGTAACTATGCTCAAAAGCTTGCCACTTATTTCCATTCATTCTATGGATCATGTAAGGTAATTGATGATTCTAATAAAGAACTGATGAATGAAAGATTGTGCTTACTTGAAGCTACTAAGATTACCTTAAATAATACTTTAAAGCTTCTAGGCATAGAGGCTCCAGAAAAGATGTAAAAGCTCGATTATATATCGAGTTTTTATTTGGCTTTTATTTAGTATTAAAAATGAAGATACTTGATAAAGATAATGGTTGACCTAGCTTTTAATTATTGAATGCAATGATATATAATAAGTGTAGATAATAAATACAGATGTATTATTTACACATACAAAAGGAGGATATATTATGACTGAACAAATAATTGTACAAGCACGTGTTGATAAAGAATTGAAACAAGAAGTATCAGAGATTTATGAGTCACTTGGATTGGACTTACCAACTGCAATTAGGATGTTTCTTGTTAGAAGTAAAATAGAAAGAGGACTTCCTTTTGATACAACTTTACCAAACGGAATGCCAACAAGAAGTGAGGCACTAAAAGCTTTGGATCGTTTATTCAAACAAGCAGAAGACCTTCCGGATATGAGTCTTGAAGAAATAAATGCCGAGATTGCAGAAGTACGTGCTGCTAGAAAAGCTAAAAAACAATGAAGTATTTAGCAGTTATAGATACAAATGTAATAGTTTCGGCATTAATAAGTAAGAATCCTAATTCACCAACTAAAACTGTTTTTAAGTCTATTTTAAATGGCAGTATTATTCCTTTATATCACCAGGATATTCTTGAAGAATATGAAGAAGTGCTGGGAAGAGCAAAGTTTCATTTGAATAAAAAAGACATTAAAATGGTGATAGACACCATTAATACGTATGGGTTTGAAGTTTTTCCAAGTCCAACTGGTGAGATTTTTTTAGATGAAGATGATTTAATATTTTATGAAGTTGCGATGGAAAAACAAGATGATAACACTTATCTTGTCACAGGAAATCAAAAACATTATCCGATTAAAAAGTTTATCGTTACGCCAGCGGAGATGGTTGACATATTGAACGGATTTAAGATAGAAAAATCGTAAAACTTGTAATTTAATCGCTTAAAAACATCATAAAACTTGTAATATTCAATTGAAAAAACATCATAAAACTTGTAATATACAAGTATGAATAGTGCAAAATATGGCTTAAAAAGGTTTAAAAGTGATGAATTGATAAAATGGTTTAATAACCCAAGAAGAAAACCTCTTGTATTATGGGGTGCTAGACAAGTTGGTAAAACAGTTTTAGTTGAAAATTTTTTGAATGAAAACTTCAAAGATTATGTTTATGTTGATCTAATTAAAAACAAGAAGGCTTGTGATTTCTTTAAAACAACAGTAGATCCTAAGATGCATCTACGTTTCATAGAAGCAGAATTTGGTAAAAAAATAAGTAATACATGCCCTTTGGTGTTTGATGAAACACAAAACTGTCTGCAAGTTTTAACTTCGCTTAAATATTATTGTCAAGATTATAGAGAATTACCTGTTATTGCGACGGGATCTTTGGTACGTTTAAGTTTAAATCGTTCAAAAGAAAAAGATGATTTATTGTATCCAGTAGGAAAGATAAATTCTTTAAATGTGTATCCTTTAACTTTTGAAGAATATTTGTTGAATGCTAACCCTAACTTGTTGGAAATAATAAAAAGTGCATATCTTAATAAAGAACCATTGCTTGAGTTTGAACATAAATTGGCTATGGACTTCCTTTTTGAATATTTGGCAATTGGAGGTATGCCAGAAGTTGTTGATACATTCTTGAAGGAAAAGTCTTATGTTGATGCCAATGCGGTATTAAAGGAAATTTATGAAAATTATTTGGCTGATATGGAACTTTATAACATATCTGATATGCAAATATTAAGAACTAGAAATATTTATCTTAATATTTTCGCTCAACTCAATAAAGAAAATAAAAACTTTAAAGTTACGCAAGTTGAAAAGGGTAAAAATAATAGGGATTATTTTGATGCGTACGAATGGTTAGATTTAGGTCATATTGTGTATCGCTCTAGAAATTTAACTGGCAAAGTTAATATACCATTACAATTAGAGAGTGAAGGATTATTTAGACTTTATTTGGCTGATGAAGGGATGTTTACATATCAAGCTAAAATTAAACAATCTGATTTCTTCGTGGAAAATAACAGAAATACATTATCTGGGGTATTTTATGAGTCCTTTGTTGCGGATGAATTATCTGCAAAAGGAATACCACTGTTTTATTGGACTGGTAAGCAAGGACACGAATTTGAGTTTGTTGTAGAAAATAATTCAAAGGCAATTGCGATTGATGTTAAGAAAAACAAAGGAAAATTAAATTCCTTAGAGGATTTTAGAAATAATAATGGCAAAAATACAATTATTAAAATTTCATCTAATAATTTAGGTTATGATGAATCACAAGATATTTTGACTCTACCTTTATATATGACGTTTATGCTTGCGGATGATTTATCTAAAGGTAAGCCGATTGTGGATGGCTTTTATAAACAAGGAGAAACGAATTTATAAACTAATTTTATTCGGTTTGTTTCGATTCGAATTAATTCGAATAAAAATATTTAAACCACTTGTAATTTATGAGATACATTATCTATATAAGTCTTCCAAAGTATATTGAATAATGTTGTCATCGCTTTTTTCAATAAAACCGCTTTTGCTAAATAAACCATACTTGTAACAATTTAGTCCCATACTGTTAACTTGTTGTATTTCTTTATATATTGTTTGATTATTTATAGCTTTATCTTTGTATTTGCATTCGTAGAATATATAACCCTTTGAATCTAAGGTTACAACATCAAATTCACCATTTGTTTTATTTTTAGGATCGTCATAATAATAAGTTCCTATTTTATAAAAAGGTGTATCTAATTTACCAGCAATATTTTCCTTTATTAGATATTCCTTACAAATGTTTTCAAATTGTTTTGGCACAAACATTGAATATAAGTCTTCTTTTATAAATGAATCAAAGAAGTCATTTTTATTCATGACATTTATGATTGATTGGTTTGTGAAGATATATTTGTAGTAGAAAAGAGCTAAATTATCACATATATAGTAACCTGATTTTTTACGATTGTTTTCATCGTTGATTGGCGATCTTTTTTCAACTAGTCGTAGATTTATTAATTGGTCTAATACATCAATAGTACTTGGTGCACTTGATACGTGTGATTTATCCACAATATCAATAAATTTGTGATAACCCTTGCCAAGCACTTCAAATACTTCGTTGGCATTTACTATTCTAGATATTTCTGTATTTAAGAAAGATGGTATTTCTTGAAATAGTGATGAGTCTTTTGAAGCGATTAAGTCAATTATGTTTTCTTTTACAGTCTTATTATTATCAATTAAGGAATTATAGTATGGAATGCCACCAAATACGCTATATAGGGTTACTTTATCGGTGTAAGAAAAATTATTATAAAATTTGGCTGAATCATAGTAGTTCATCGGCAAAACATCGATACTATTTTTTAATCTTCCATATAGTGGATTATGTACTGATAATAGATCTTTCATTACTTGAATGTAGGAACCACATATAATTAATTTAAGTTTTGAACTATTACTATATTTATCAATTAGTGTTTGTAATATTGAGTCCATACCCTCTACTTTGGCTTTTAAAAAAGGGTACTCATCTATTACAAGGATTATTTTTTGGTTGATAGCTTGAAGAAAAATGAAATCTAATAATTTTTCAATGTTTTCAAATGCTAAAGGAGGCATTTTTAAGGAATAGCTTACAACACTAGAAAAACTAATTAAATTATTTTGTTCACTTGTTTGCTTAGATTCGTAGTAGATGCTAGTTACATTATTTGCCTCTAAGCATTGTTTAATTAGCTCACTTTTTCCTATCCTTCTACGTCCATAAATTAGCACTGATTCAAATTTGTTACTTCTAATTAAATTGTTTAATAAACCTAGTTCACTTTCTCTTCCGATAAACTCCATTTTTATTCGATTCCTTTCGATTCGATTTTATTCGAATAAAAATATAATGTCAAATGTAACCTTAATTGAAATAGTCTATATCATAATATATACAAATTATAGAAAGAGGCAAAAGTATGTTAAGTGCAAAATTATTTAAAAATGGTCAAAGCCAGGCGGTTAGGCTTCCAAAAGAATGCCGTTTCGAAGGCGATGAGGTTGCCGTTAACAAGATTGGTGATATTGTTATTTTGGTGCCAAAAAATAATAAGTGGGATGGGTTTTTAAATAGTTTGGAACTATTCTCTGATGACTTTATGAATGAAGGCAGAAAACAAAAAGTTGTGCAGGATAGAGAAGAACTATGAGATATATGTTAGATACAAATATATGCATCTATATAATCAAACATAAGCCAATAGAAGTGATAAAAAACTTTTTAAATCACGATCCTGATGAAATATGCATCTCTTCTATTACGTATGCAGAGCTTATGTGCGGAGTGAAGAAAAGCCAAGCTGAAAAATGTAATCTCTTAGCTTTAACATTATTTTTGTCACCTATATCTATTGTTCCCTTTGATGATAATGCTGCAGAAAGATATGGAGAAGTGCGTGCAAATCTTGAAAAAAGAGGATTGCCTATTGGAGATATGGACATGTTAATCGCAAGTCATGCCAAATCAATGGGCTTAACCGTTGTAACAAACAACACTAGAGAGTTTGAAAGGGTTGAAGGCTTGAAAATGGAAGATTGGACAAAACTATAATCCATCTATCAAAAGCCAGCCCCTTTTATAAATGCATTATGTTGCGAACAATTTACAAAATTGTTTTTCTCTTATTTGATTTTGATGAATTCTGTCTCGATTAATTTAATAACGTCATCAGACCATCCATCTAATTTAATAATATTTGTATAAAGGTAGCAGATTAATATTAATCGTTACTACTACTGGATAGTTACAAGCCAATTACCTTTAGGTGATTGGTAATTGACTTAACCTCTATTAGCAATATATGTCTTTATGTTTTAAATTTACTTATATTATCACTTTTACTTATATTGATATCAATCGATAATCAGTAAAAGAATAATATTAAGATAGTGCGTATAGAACAAATAAGAGGGTTTTATCAAACTGTAATTCAATACCCGTTTATACTATGTAATATTTGTTAATGTTAAACAATCCGAGCTTTTATTATTTGATATAATTACTTCAATATTAGTTTATGTTGTATAGTGATTTTAAAGGGGATGTAGAGAGAGTTTCTTCTTTGTCGTTGGATGAACAAGAAGAATTTTATTTACCAATATTCAATAAATATGCTGATCAATTAGATATTCATGCAGCGGTTAGCTTTTACTTGGGTAAAGTTTATTATTTAAAGGGTTCTTTTGCCAAGGCTAAAGAAATGACTTTACCGATAGTAATGGAATATCAAAAGTATCCTTTTGTTCATGAACTAATTTCATGTTTTAACTTGATTGGTGTAATGTCTTATTATGATGGCGCTTATGCTCTTTCACGTTATTATTATTGTAAGGCTTTAGAGATAGCTAAGGAACATGAAGATGTAGCTCAATACTCATATGAATACAATAATACTTCAATTGATTTTATGTATGAGAAAAAGTATGAGGAAGCATTAGATGCAATCTTAAAGGCGCAAGAATATTTATCATACTCTTCGCAAGATTTAGGGGCTTATATTTACTTAAATTTGGCTGATATATATAAGAACCTTAATCGTTTAGATGATGCCTACAAGGCCTTTAAAATAGGCGTTGAAGAATATAATGCCATGGAAATTATTGAGGATGGTTATATTGCATCAGGTATGGAAATCTTTTTAAGGATGGGCAAACGTGATGAATATCTAGAATATCGTAAAAAGATTGTTTCAATGGTTGATGATTTACCAGCTCCTAGATATATAGATTGTTGTTTTTCTTTATTTGATTGCTTGCTTTATGAAGATAATTTCGAGGCTTGCAAGAAGATAATTAATTATATGAGCAATTATGTTGAAAAACATAAGAATGAGACCCGTGTCGGTTTACTTGTGGAATCTAGAAGATATGACTTAGGTAAGAAGATGAATGATAAGGATATCATGCTTAAGGCTTTAGAGAATAAGAATAGTTACTACGAGAAGATTTATGAGGAGTCACAAATCTTAAGTAGTGAAGATATGGAACGCTACTTTGATTTAAATAAGAAGCTGCAGATTGCCTATAATAATGAGCTTAAGGCTAATCGAGCAAAGAGTGAATTTTTGTCAGCCATGTCTCATGACATTAGAACACCTATTAATGGCATTTTGGGTATGCTTCAAATAATTAGGGCTAATCCTAGCGATAGCTATAAGATTCATGATGCTTTTAATAAGATTTGGGCTAGTAGTGAACACTTATTGTCTTTGTTAAATGATATCTTGGATATGTCTAAACTAGATTCTAGTGCAGTAATAATTGAAAATAAACCTTTTAGCATTAATAAGGTACTAGATCAAGCAAAACTTATTTGTTTAGCTCAAAGTGAAAAGAATCATTTAAATGTTAAGCAAGAACGCCATATTATTCATGATAAGTTAATTGGTAGTCCTGTTTGTTTAGAAAAGATTTTAGTAAACTTGTTTTCTAATGCGGCTAAATATAATAAATATAAGGGCTCTATTCATACCTGCGTTAATGAAGTTGATGTAAAAGATGAAATAGCTACCTTTGAACTTATTATTGAAGATACTGGCATTGGCATGACTAGAGAGTTTATTGAAAATAAATTGTTTGAAAGTTTTGTTAGAGCTAATAATGAAAATAGAAAAGATAGTTCTGGACTTGGTATGGCAATAGTACATGAGATTGTGACAAAGATGAATGGAACAATTGATGTTGATAGTAAGATTGATGTAGGAACAAGAATTTGTGTAAGACTTCCTTTTAAGATTGATGATAGTAATAATAAAGTTATTGAAAAGAAAATAGAGCGTAAGGATTTAACTAACTTATCTGTTTTAGTAGTTGAAGATAATGAACTTAATATGGAAGTAGTACGTTTTATGTTAGAACATGCTAAGGCTATTGTATATGAGGCTAGAAATGGCCTTGAGGCGGTTAATGTTTTAAAGAACAATAAGTTTGATTTTATTTTGATGGATCTTACAATGCCGGTTATGGATGGTTATGATGCGACAAGAGAAATTAGAAAAATGGGCATTAATACACCAATTTTGGCAATGAGTGCCAATGCGTATGCTAGTGATGTGGCAAAGTGTATGGAAGCTGGCATGAATGGCCATATTAGTAAACCATTATATATGGAAGATTTAATTAATAAGATTGCTTTGTTTTTATAGGGGGCAAGAATATGAAGGAAAAATCATTTTTACAAGCACTAGTTGATAATTGTCCTTTTCCAACTTGTATTTTATATGTTGATTTAGATGATGATGATAATCCAAAAGATATAACTTTTGTTTATCTAAATGAGGCTTGTGCTAAAATGTCTCATCGTAATGTTGAAGACTTGACTAATAAAAAATATTATGATGTTTTTCCTAATGCGGATAAGAAATGGTTACAACTATATTATGAAGTAGCTTACTTTGATAAAACGATTGATACTGATGAGATTTCTAATGCCGCCAATATGTTTCTTCATATAACGGCTATTCCAGGCAATAGGAAGGGTTTTTGTTTAAGTGTCTTAAGGGATATCAAGGATAGAGAAAAGGAAAAAGAAGGCTTTCAAAAGAAACTTAAGGATGCTTTAAGTAGTGTTGAAAGAGAAAAGTATTATTTAAACTTATTAAGTTTTGATTATACAAATATCTACTATATAGATTTAAAGTCAGGACAATTTGAACTTATCAAAAGAAAAGAGGGTGCCAATGGTACCAAGCTATTGGAAAAAGATCAAGTATCTGGTGATTTTACAAAGCTTACTAAGGCTTATGTAGAACGTTTTGTGCCGGCTAATGAAAAAGAATTTTTATCGCATAAATTAAGTATCGAGAGTATGCGCCTTGATTTACTAATTGATAGGCAAAACTTATTTCACTATACAGCTTTTCCTAATGAATTTGGTCAAAGGCATTTTGAGGGTAGAATTATTAGAGTAGATGGCAATGATGGAACTTATGGTGCTTTATTAGCGTTTAGATATATTGATGAGATTATTGAAAAAGAGAAGGCTATTCAAAATAAGATACAAAAGGCTTTAGATGATGAACGAATTTCTAATGAAGTAGTAAGGGCTATAGCTCAAGTATATGAGGGGATTTATCGTATTGACTTAAATGAAAATCGTTTTGATGAAGTTAAATGTTATCGTAACTTACATGAACTAATTGGTTACGAAGGTAAGGCTGATGAGATGTTTAATAAACTCTGTGATAATTTTGTATCACATGAATATTATGGTTTCATGAAAGAGTTTCTAGACCTTTCTACCTTACAAGAGCGTTTAAAGAATGAAGATAATGTTTTTGCGGAATTTCTAGGTAGTAATGGCTTATGGCATTTGGCTAGTTTTCTAGTTAAAAGAAGAGATAAAAATAATGTAGCTACTAATGTTTTGTATGTAACTAGAAGTATATCTGATCAAAAAAAGAAGGAACAAGCTCTTGCTTTAGAAGCTAGTCGTCAAAAACAAGCCAACAATGCTAAGACAGCTTTCTTATCTAGCATGGCTCATGATATTAAGACGCCACTTAGTGCTATTAGCGGTTTTGTGGATATTGGCATTAATGAATTTGACAATAAAGAAAAGCTATTTAATTGTTTAAAACAAATTAAGCATGCGAGTAATTATTTAAATCAAATAGTACAGAATACTTTTGATATTGATGTGATAGAAAATGGTATTGTTAAGGCTAAAGAAGAAAGTGTTAACTTAACTAAGCTATTTGAAGAATTTAAAGAAGTAGTTCTTCCTCTTACGTTAGAAAAGAATATTAATCTAAAAGTAAATGTTCATGATTTAGTAAGTGAAGAAGTTATTGTAGATTCTATTAAATTAAAAAGAATTATCTATAATCTGTTTATTAATAGTGTTAACTATACTAATAAGAATGGTACAGTTGGACTAGATGCTAGAGAAGAAAAAATAGATGACAATAATGTCAAGCTTATTATTAAAGTTTATGATAATGGAATTGGCATGTCCAAAGAGTTTCAAAAGGAAATGTTTAATCGCTTTTCTAGAGAAACGAACACTTGTTTCTCACAAACTAGAGGCATGGGTATTGGCTTAAATATTGTAAAGGAATTTACTAATTTATTAGGTGGCAAAATAAGTGTCAGAAGTAAAAAGGATGTTGGCACAGTATTTGAATTGGAGTTTGATTTAAAAACTGCTAAGATTGTAGATAAACAAAATCATGAAATAACATATTCTAATAAGAGCTTAAGAATACTTATTGCTGAAGATAATGATATTAATTATGAAATATTAAAGGGCTTGCTTGGCATTTATAAGGGCATCTATTTTAAGGATATTGTTACTACTAGAGTAAAAGATGGCAAAGAGTGTTTAGATTTATATTCTAATAATAGAGGCTTTGATTGTATCTTAATGGATATTCAAATGCCTGTTATGGATGGATTAGAATCTACTAAGCAAATTAGAGAATTTGATAAGAATATTCCAATTATTGCGGTAACTGCTAATAGTCATACCATTGATAGACAAGCTTGTTTAGATGATGGTTTTAATGATCTTGTATCTAAGCCAATTGATAAACAAAGATTACTTGAAGTGTTAAGCAAATTAGGGTAATAAAAAGTGTTCTAATATTTGTCTTTATTAGTCGGTCCTAGTGCTATAAAAGATCCAACAGTTGATGAAATTCCTTATGAGCTATGCGTTGAAGAAATACATGATTTAGTAAACAAATTTGGCGATTGTGCTTATCGAGCTAAATTAGCTGGCTTTGATGGTGTGGAGCTCCATGGTGCCCATGGTTATTTAATCAACCAATTTATGTCACCATTTTCGAATAAGCGAAATGATGAATATGGTGGGAATCTTTATAATCGTTTAAGATTTGCTTTAGAGATTGTAAGAGATGTAAGAGAGAAATGTGGAACAGATTTTATTATTTCCTTTAGAATGAGCAGCCAAGAATATGTTCCTGGTGGCTTAACCATAAGTGAAAGTGCAGCTATGGCTAAACTTCTTGAAAAAAGAGGGCGTAGATTGTATTAATTGTTCGCAAGGTGTTTATGCTTCTATAAAGGCTGTAATACCTCCGCATGATATGCCTTATGCATGTTATAAAGAAAACGCTAAGGCTATAAAGGAAGCTGTTAATATTCCGGTTTTTGCGGTAGGTAGAGTAAATGATCCATATATTGCTGAAGAAGTGCTTGAAGGTGGTTATGCAGACGCTTGCGTTATGGCTAGGGCTTCTTTAGCTGACCCATATTTGCCAAGTAAAGTAAAAGAAGGAAAATATGATGAAATCATTCATTGTATCGGCTGTTTACAGGGCTGTATTGGCGAAAATGGCAAGGGCAATTGTGTAAGGTGTTTAGTTAATCCTAGAACTGGTATGGAAGATGTCTATAAAGAAGATAAAGCTACTAAAACAAAGAATATTGTTGTAGTAGGGGGTGGTGTTTCAGGTTGTGAAGCAGCTATCGTTTTAGCAAGAAGAGGACATAAGGTCACACTTATTGAAAAAGAAAAGGAATTAGGTGGCCAATGGACTATTGCGTCTTATCCACCAACTAAGAGTGACTTTGCAAGTTTTATTTTTTGGCAAAGAACAATGCTTAAAAAATATGGCGTTAATATTTTGCTTAATACTAGTGCTAATACAAAATTGTTAAAAGAATTAAAGGCTGATGAGATTGTTTTGGCTGTTGGTTCTCATCCAAATTATGTGCCAATTGAAGGCTTTAAGGAAAATGCTGTTACCGCCCATGATGTACTTAGAAATAAAGTAGAAGTAGGAAAGAATGTCGCGATAATCGGCGCAGGACTTGTAGGCAGTGAAACTGCTGACTATTTGGCTACTAATGGCTATAATGTAGCGCTTCTTGAAACAAGAAGTGATATTGCGTTAGATGGCGAGGCAACGCCTACTGCATGTTTAAAAGAAAGATTGACTAATAATAATGTAAAGATTATTGTTAATGCATGCATCAAGAAAGTTAATAAAGATTCATTGTTATATTCTTTAAAAGATAAAGATTATGTATTAGATAATCTAGATACTATTATTTGTGCTACTGGATCTAGAAGTAATAGCGATATAGTTGAAGAATTTGAAAATAGCTTTACTAACGTTCATGTAATTGGCGATGCTTTAAGAGCTAGAAACGCTTATTTAGCTATTAGAGAAGGCTATGAATTAGGTCTAGAATTATAATTTATGTTAAATATGGGTGTCTTTATGACACCCATATTTCAATAATAAAAAAAGACGAATTACTCGTCATCTATATAGAACACTTAATAGTGTAATTTGTATATATAATCGCTACTTTGTAGCGTTATTTCTATATGTAAACTAAGCATATTGCTTAGGCACTATTTATATTACTATATTCAATTTTTAATACAACACTTTTTTATAACTTTTTTAATAAAAATCAATGAAAGTGGTTACATTTTAGAGAAAATATCAGATAATTTAATGGATGAATGATGAACAAAGATTATTGAAACAACAAATGACTAGAGATTTAATCGCTAGTTTTTTAGGTGATGATAAAAATAGCGTTGGTAAATACGGTGTTAGACTTGTTGTTAATAGAGAAAAAGAAACTAATGTTTATAGTACTATATGTAAACAATTAAGAGATTGTGAAGAGTTTTTATTTAACGTAGCATTTATTACTGATGATGGCTTAATTATGCTTAAACATACTCTTGAAGAAACTAAATGTAAGGGTAAGATTATTACTTCAGATTATTTGGCTTTTAATAGTCCTAAGACTTTTAAGGAACTCATGAAACTTAAAAGTGAAAGATTAGAAATTAGAATTTATAGTAAAGAGAACTTTCACGCCAAAGGCTACGTATTTAAAAAGGGAAATGAATATAGGGCTCTTATTGGTAGTTCCAATTTAACCGCTAATGCGCTTAAAAAGAATACCGAATGGAATGTTTTGACTAGCTCTTATTTAGATGGAACTTTTATTAAAGAAATAATTGATGAGTTTAATAATGAGTGGAATAAGGAAACAGTTGAATTAACTGAAGAATGGATAGATAACTATTCTCGAAAATATAAAGTTACAAGAAAGTTTATTGAAGGCGGCAACGAATTTATAAAGGATGAAAATTCACCTGAACCAAATAAGATGCAAGCAGAGGCCTTAGCTAATCTTACCACACTTAGAGAAAATGGTGAAAATAAGGCATTACTAATTTCGGCTACCGGTACTGGTAAGACCTATTTAAGCGCTTTTGATGCCTATAACTTTAATCCTAATAAAGTGTTATTTATAGCTCATAGAGGAAAACTATTAACGGATGCACAAAAATCATTTAAAAATATTTTTGGCGATATTCCTTCTTCAATATATAAAGGATCTAATAAAGAAAATAATTGTCGATTAATATTTGCTTCTATACAAACACTTGCCAAAGAAGATAACTTAAGAACTTTTAAAGAAGATGAATTTGATTATATTGTGGTTGATGAGGCGCATCATAGTTGTGGTGAAACATACAAAAGAGTTTTGAATTACTTTAAGCCAAAGTTTTTATTAGGCATGACAGCTACTCCAGAAAGAATGGATGGAGGCAATATCTTTAGTTTTTATGATCATAATATAGCTTATGAAATAAGATTAAATGATGCGCTTGAATATAACTTATTATGTCCTTTCCATTATTTTGGAATAAATGATTTTACAATTGATGGTGAAGTAAAAGATACTGCTGATTTTAAGAAATTAGTAAGTGATCAAAGAGTAAAACTAGTAATGGAAAAGGCTGAGTATTATGGCTATTCAGGAGATAGAGTAAAAGGCTTAATCTTTGTAAGTCGTTTAAATGAAGCTAAAGAACTATCTGAATTATTTAATAAAAAAGGATGGCATACAGATGTCATAAGTGGCGAAGATAGCGAAGAAGATAGAGAAAAGAAAATAGAGTCTCTTGAAAGTAATGATTTAAATTCATTAGATTATATTATTTCTGTTGATGTCTTAAATGAAGGCGTTGATATCCCTAGTGTTAACCAAATAATCATGTTAAGGCCTACTCAATCTGCCATTATTTTTGTACAACAATTAGGTAGAGGGCTTAGAAAAACTGATAGTAAGAAATATGTTGTAGTGTTAGACTTTATCGCTAACTATGATAAAAGCTATTTAATTCCAATTGCTTTATCGGGAGATAAGAGTTATCAAAAGGAAAATTACCGTCGTTTTATTAATGAAGCCGATATATCAATACCTGGTATTGCAACAGTAGAGTTTGATGAGATTGTAAAAGAAAAGATATTTAAGCAAATTAATAACCCTAAGAAAAATATTGTTACTCCCGGAATTATAAAAATAGAATATCATAAACTTAAAAACATGCTGGGTAGAATTCCTGATTATGATGATTTCTTAAAATACGACACCATTGATCTAGGGCTAATTTTTACTTTTTTTAAGAGTTATTGTTCATTTTTAAAAGATACTGACAAAGAATATAAGTTGCCTTTTAATAGTGAGGAATTAAATTATATAAACTTTGTATCTACTGAATTTGGTAACGGAAAAAGAATGGATGAATTGGAGTATATTGAAAATATTATCAATAGAAAACCTGCTGTTTTTAAAGACAATCCAAAAGATAGATGTATTGAAAAATATCTAAATAACACTTTTTTAAAGAGCGATGAAATTAAACAATATAATTCTAAAAAAATAATCGACGATGATGGAAAAATAAATACAGAGTTTAATAGGTGTTTAAATAACAAGGAATTTGTTATAGAAATCAATAAAATCATTAGCTATGCAAAAAAGGTATATGACAAAAAATATTTGAATAAGTATAAGAATACAGATCTTGTACTTTATGAACGTTATACAAGAAAAGATGTTTGCCGATTATTGAATTGGAATAGAAATGAACCCCCTATAAATATAGGCGGATATAAATATGATGGTGCATCTAATACAATGGCTGTTTATGTTACTTACAATAAAAGTCTAGAAGATACAAAAAAGGAACTTATGTATGAAGATAGATTCATTGATAATAAACACATATGTTGCATGTCCAAAAACAAAGCAACTTTAGATACGAGCGCAATTGTAAGACTTTCTAAACAAAAAGAAAACGATTTAAAAGTTCATTTATTTATTAATAAAGCTAAAACAGAAACTGACTTTTATTATCTAGGTGAAGTAAATTACATCGAAGGTAAACCAAAGCTAAATGCTAATGGCGATAATATAGTTGAAATATATTATGAGTTGGTTACGCCTTGTAAAGATAGTGTTTATGACTATTTAACTACAAAGATTGTTGATGAATAATTAATTTATTAAAGATTTCTTCATC
>CAVCDR010000084.1:0-13598 GCA_963601025.1 Agathobacter sp.
ACTGGGACAGAGACTGTATGATCTGGTAACAATAAAATAACATAGATTACTCACGACCATGCCGTCTGAAGTGTCTGAAAGCCACATAATTACTGTACTAAGACTTCCCATACCCAAATCAATCAAATTTATTTTGTGTTGTATAAACTTTTTAATAGATATTGAAAAATATTTTCATCCTTGTAAAATAGTTATTGTCGTTAACGACCGAGAGTAGCGGCTACCTCTCGTAAACTAAAATAAGGAGAAATATTTAATGAACACAAAAACTTTCACGAAGGTGGCGATGATTGCAGCTATATACACAGTTCTAACACTTGTATTAGCGCCAATTTCTTATGGTAATATGCAAGTAAGAATTTCTGAAGCACTTACTATGTTGCCACTTGTTTATGCACCAAGTATTTATGGTGTAACATTGGGTTGCTTTCTAAGTAATTTAATTGGAGCCATGATTGGTGTAAACGCAACAGGCTATATTGATGCGATTGTTGGAACACTTGCGACATTTCTAGCTGCATATTGTACTTACAAGGCAAAAGATATCAAAATTAAAAACGTTCCTGTTGTTTCGATGCTGATGCCGGTAGTATTCAACTTCTTCTTTGTAGGAGCTGAACTTGGCTATCTATTTATGCCAGATAACTTCTTACTTGGAATGCTAGTTAATGGAGCTTGGGTAGCACTTGGCGAAGTAATCGCAGTGATAATAGGATACTTCCTAGTTAAAGCGCTAGATAAAACCGAAATATTTAAAAAATAAGTTGTATGTAGCCGCATACAACTTTTTAAATATTCGCTTGTCTAAAATCTTTAGGTGTTTTATGACAATATTTATTGAATTGTTCGCAATAATAGCTTGTACTCAAGAAACCACATTCATAAGCTACTTCAGTTATGGATTTGGATGTATTTCTAAGCAAACTAATAGACTTCTCTAAACGATAGTTATTTAAATATAACATTGGTGAAGTATTTAAATATTTTTGAAATAGGGCACTACACTTTGTCTTACAACATTCACCAGCCATCGCTATATCTTTAACTAATATCTTATTCATATAGTTCTTTTGTACATAGCCCATCATTTTAGTAACTGATAATATTTCATTATCATCTTTATTTAATGTTGTATCTATATTCATATTCTCAAAAAGCAATTTGAATATATCTATTGTAATTCCCATTACTTCATAAGGCTTTATTTCATCTTTATTGTTTCTATACAAATTCTTTAAATCCTTTATTAATTCATTTTGCCATCTTATTGATGTATCTAATTTTTGATAAGGGCAACTTCTATTTGTGATAAGAGGATTTAGATAATTATCAATAAAATAAGAATTAATAGATAAAAGCGAAGGTGATAATAAGATACAAATAAAGTCACATTCATTATGGTTATTAGAATAGCCATAATGGAAACAATGACTATTCACAAAGATACCTTCATTCTCCTTTAATAGAATTGCTTGACCATTTACGTCATAATACATGTCGCCATTTAATATCACAATAAACTCTAGATCATCATGCCAATGACTTATACCTGAAAAGTTGGGGTATGTAGATAGTCTTCCTTCTTTAATATAGACAGGAAAGTTTGGATTATTATAATCAACATTTTCACTTAAATCTAAATTTAATGGTGTATTTGTACAAGCTTCCATCACCTTTCTCCTTTATGAACGATTGTTATATTATTATGAGCAATTATGATATAAAAATCAAATTTTAAAGTTTATTTTTATATTGTATGGAAAAAGAATTCAAAAGTAAGATTATTAAATTAGCTTTGCCAATAGCTGCTCAACAATTTATGCTGGCACTAGTTAGTGCATGTGATGCTTTTATGCTTGGTGGCTTAAACCAAGACTCTTTATCAGCGGTATCACTTGCTTCCCAAATTACTTTTGTCTTCAATTTAATTTTAACTGCACTTACCATTGGTGAAAATATGTTTATCGCACAATACTATGGTAAGGGCGATTATGTTGGATTAAAGAAATATTTTTCTTTGATTATAAAATATACATCAAATGTATCGTTTTTATTTCTCATTGCCGTGTTTTTCTTCTCGAGGCAATTGATGTATATCTTTACTAGTGATGTCGTCTTAATAGAACTTGGTATTAAATACTTAAAGATAATCGGTTTCTCTTATGTATTATCAGGAATCTTACAAGTTTTACAAGGCATTCTAAAAAACTGTGGATATATTGGGAAATGCACAATGATTAGCGTAATTGTTGTTTGTACCAATATTTTATTGAATGCTTTATTTATATATGGTTATTTATTCTTCTCAAGAATGGAAATTGCAGGAGCTGCTTTAGCTACCGTAATCGCTAATTTAATTGGCTTAATAATTGCCTTATATATTCTTCATCCAGTTAAAGAATTGAAACTATCATTAAATGATTTTAAAAATAAAGATACTTGTGTAATAAATAAGTTTTGGAAACATGTTTATCCTGTTTTATTAAATGAATTAGTATGGGGACTTGGTTTCACGATGTATTCTGTTATCATGGGGCATCTAGGAAGTGATGCGGTAGCTGCTAACTCGGTTGCCAACATTACTAAAAACTTACTTATTTGTATATGCACAGGATTTGGCTATGGTGGAAGCATTATAGTCGGTAATTTACTTGGAGAGGGCGAAATATCAAAGGCCAAACAAGCGGGGGACAGTTTGTGTTTGATTTCAATTATATCAGGAGTGTTAACGGGGGCTATAATATTACTATTAACGCCTTTGATACTTCGCTTTTCAAACCTTGAGGCCTCAGCCACTAACTACTTAAAATACATGCTATTTATTAGTGGTTACTATGTAATAGGAAAATCAATTAATTCAATGACAATAGGAGGCATATTTCCAGCTGGTGGTGATACAAAATTCGGTTTAAAATGCGATACAGTGACAATGTGGTGCGTTACGGTTCCACTTGGCTGTATAACAGCATTTATCTTAAAACTACCTGTATTAACAGTTTATTTCGTTTTAAATCTAGATGAAATAGTAAAACTTCCTGTTGTGTATAAACGTTATAAACAATATAAATGGTTACAAAATTTAACAGAAACGGAGAACTAAATTATGGACATGAAAAAAAGAAGAGACTTAGGCCTTGCCTATGTAAGCGATGATGAAGTCTTAAAGGAACAAGCTATTTGTAGAAGAAAAATTCAAAAGTTTAATAGTCATGATAGATCAGATTTTGAAGGCTTAAAGGTTTTGGCAAAAGACTTACTTGGCAAAGGTGATGATGCCTGGATTAATCCACCGTTTTATTGTGATTATGGAAGTCATATTGAAGTAGGCAAGAATTTTTTTGCGAACTATAATTGCACGATCATTGATGTAGCTAAGGTCAAAATTGGTGATAACTGCCAAATTGCACCTAATGTTGCGATATATACGGCAGGACACCCAATTCATCCAGACACTCGTAATTCGGCCTTTGAATATGGCAAAGAAGTTACGATTGGTGATAATGTTTGGATTGGTGGCAACAGTGTAATATGTCCAGGAGTGCATATTGGCCATAATGTGGTAATAGGTGCTGGGAGTGTAGTTACTAAAGATATACCTGATTGGTCTATTGCGGCTGGAAATCCATGCAAGGTTATTAAAAAGATTAGTGATGGCGATAAAAGAAAACTATTACATAATGAAGAAATCGATGATGAAGCATGGGATATAATCTCTTCTAAGGGCAAATAACAAATGACCATGAGAGAACGTATAGCTAGTGGGAAGCTTTTTACTGATAATTGTGAAGGGCTAAAAGAAGATAGAATTAGATGCAAAAAAGCGATTATTAGATTTAATTCTACTAGTCCTGATGATACTGAGATAAGAAAGAATGCTTTAAACGAGCTATTAGGTAAGGAAACAAACGCATATGTTGAACCACCATTTTATTGTTGTTACGGAAGGAATATAAGTATTGGTGAAGGCTCATATCTTAATTTTAATTGTAACTTTGTTGATGATGACAAAATCACCATTGGTAAAAACGTTCTATTTGGGCCAATGGTAACTATCGCTACAGTGGGCCACCCAATTAATCAAGATAAAAGGGAATATATGTATACTGACCCAGTCACTATTGAAGATAATTGTTGGATAGGCGCTAATGTAACTATTTGCCCAGGTGTTCATATTGGAAAAAACAGCGTTATTGGGGCAGGCAGTGTAGTAGTGAATAGTATTCCTTCAAACTCTGTGGCAGTAGGAAATCCATGTAAAGTAATTAGAACAATTAACAAGCATGATCAAATTTACTATTACAAAGATCGTTTATTTGATGAAGAAGATTTAAAAGAAGAATATAAATTAAGAAATACATTATGAATATATGGGCATATGGTTCACTAGATAATATAAGTGAAAAATGTTAGCCGTAGCTAGAAAGCTAGGCGAGCATATCGGTAAGAATAATTATAGCCTTATATATAGTGGCTTTAAGATGGCTTACTTGGAGAAGTGGCCTTAAGCGCTTATTAAAACCAGGCAAAAATAATATCAATTCTACCTGTTACACGAAGAATTTGAACATTCAACAATTGTATATCGTGAAGGTGATGAAAGGCTTCGCAAGAAGCTACAAGAAGATAATGCTGATGCCTTTGTTGTATTACTAGAAGGGTTAGGTGTTTTAGATGAATTATTTGAAACTTTACTTCTTAAACAATACGTTCAACATAATAAGCCTATTTATATTTTAAATATCGATTATAAATATGATTTACTTATAGAACTATTAAATCAATAAGGTTGTAAAGACTTATATCAAGAGATTTCGGGAAAAGAACTATATAAGATAGGAGAAGAATAATATGCGAGCAGATTATCATGTACATACTGAATTTAGTGATGATTCAGATTATTTGATGGAACAAGTTGTAAAAGATGCAATAGCGATGAAATTAGATGAAATATGTTTCACTGATCATGTTGATTATGGCATAAAAAATGATTGGGGTGATGGTGAAAATATAAGATATAGGGAAGGTATTCCTGGAGAACCAGAAAATATGCCTATTCTTAATGTTGATTATCCTTTATACTATAACGCATATCAAAATATGCGAAAGATGTATGGCGATAAGATTAGTTTAAAATTAGGTATGGAATTTGGTATGCAAGCACATACTATTGAAAAATATGAAAATCTATTTAAACGATATCCTTTTGATTTTATAATCTTGTCAGTTCATGAAATAGAAGATAAGGAGTTTTGGACACAAGACTTTCAACGTGGTAAAAGTCAAGAAGAATACAATATGCGCTATTACAAGGAACTTTTATATCTAGTAGAAAATTATCATAATTATAGTATATTAGGGCATATGGACTTAATAGTTAGATATGATGAGAAAGGTATTTATCCATTTGAAGAGTTAAAGCCAATAATAACCGAAATTCTAAAAACTGTAATTAATGATGGTAAGGGAATTGAAATAAATACTTCTAGTCATCGTTATGGATTAAAAGATCTTACACCATCTAAAGACATCTTAAAGTTATATAAAGAGCTAGGTGGAAAGATAATTACTATTGGTAGTGACAGTCATAAGAAGGAACATCTTGGTGCATATATTGATGAAACTAAAGAAGTCTTAAAAGAACTAGGTTTTAAGAAGTTTTGCACCTTTGAAAAGATGAAACCTATTTATCATAGCTTATAAATAAAAAAGGCGTTTCAACAAAACGCCTTTAAACTTATCTAGGGAATTTAATTGCAGCTTGTGCAGCAGCAAGTCTAGCAATTGGAACTCTATATGGAGAACAAGAAACATAATTCAAACCAATCTTATGGAAGAATTCAATAGATGAAGGATCTCCACCATGTTCACCACAAACACCTAATTTAATATTTGGTCTTGTAGCTCTTCCTTGATCAACTGCTAGTTTAATTAAGACACCAACACCTCTTTGGTCTACCTTTTGGAATGGGTCTTGTTCATAAATCTTAGCATCATAGTAGCTATTTAAGAACTTACCAGCATCATCTCTAGAGAAACCAAATGTCATTTGTGTTAGGTCATTTGTACCAAATGAGAAGAATTCAGCTTGTCTAGCAATTTCACCAGAAAGGATAGCTGCACGAGGAACTTCAATCATCGTACCAACATGATACTTCAACTTGATATCGCTATTCTTAATCATTTCATCAGCTGTTTTAACAACAACATCTTTTACATATTTAAGTTCTTTTTCATCACCAACAAGTGGAATCATGATTTCGGGAACAACATTCCAATCAGGATGCTTTCTTTGTGTATTAATAGCGGCACCAATTACAGCCTTAGTTTGTGTTTCGGCGATTTCAGGGAAAGTAACCGCAAGTCTACAACCTCTATGTCCCATCATTGGATTTACTTCATGTAAAGAAGCAATTACATTCTTTAAATCATCGATTGACATATTCATTTCATTAGCTAAATCAGTGATTTCCTTTTCACCGGTAGGAACAAATTCATGTAGAGGTGGATCTAAGTAACGAATAGTCACTGGATTACCTTGCATAGCCTCATAAATGCCTTCAAAGTCTTCTTGTTGAAGAGCTAAAACTTTTTCTAGAGCACTCTTTCTTTGTTCAGCAGTTTGTGAAACAATCATCTTTCTAATAGCTTTAATCTTTCTTTCTTCAAAGAACATATGTTCAGTTCTAACAAGTCCAATACCTTCAGCACCAAATTCTAGAGCTTGAGTGGCATCACGAGGTGTATCAGCATTAGTTCTAATCTTTAATACACGCTTTTCATCAGCCCAATCCATGAATCTCTTGAAGTATCCAGAAATTGTAGCAGGCTCAGTAGCAATAGCTTCACCATATACATTACCAGTAGTACCATCAAGTGATAACCAATCAAATTCATGATATGTCTTACCATCTAGTTCAAAAGTCTTGTTTTCATAGTTAATCTTGATATCACCACATCCAGATACACAACATTCACCCATGCCTCTAGCAACAACAGCAGCGTGAGATGTCATACCACCTCTTACTGTTAAAACACCTTCAGCAACAGCCATGCCTTCAATATCTTCAGGAGAAGTTTCAAGTCTAACAAGAACTACCTTCTTACCATTTTCATGTTCCTTCTTTGCATCTTCAGCAGAGAAAACGATTTGACCACATGCAGCACCTGGAGAAGCAGCTAAACCTTTAGTAATAACAGTTGCGTTTTTAAGTGCTTCTGCATTGAATTGAGGATGAAGTAAAGAATCAAGTTGTTTAGGCTCTACCATTAATAACGCTTTATCAACATCAACAAGTCCTTCATCAACCATATCACACGCAATCTTTAAGGCAGCAGCAGCTGTTCTTTTACCATTTCTTGTTTGAAGCATGAATAACTTCTTATTTTCAATAGTAAATTCCATATCTTGCATATCATGATAATGATGTTCAAGAGTATTACAAATATTCTTGAATTCCTCATAGGCTTCCGGCATTACTTCTTTTAATTGATCAATTGTTTGAGGAGTTCTAACACCCGCAACAACATCTTCACCTTGAGCATTCATTAAGAATTCACCAAATAGCTTATTCTCACCAGTAGCTGGGTTTCTAGTGAAGGCAACACCTGTACCACAATCATCACCCATGTTACCAAATACCATCATTTGAACATTTACAGCAGTTCCCCAAGAAGAAGGAATATCATTTTCTTTTCTATAGAAGATAGCTCTAGGATTATTCCAAGATCTAAATACCGCTTCAATGGCTCTCTCTAATTGGATGTTAGTGTCTTGAGGGAAGTCTTCATTTAAATTTTCCTTATAGAAAGCCTTGAATCTTCTAACTAGTTCTTCCATATCGCCAGTATCTAATTCAGTATCAAGTTTTACACCCTTAGCTTCCTTAATTTCATCAATGATTTCTTCAAATCTTTTTTTAGAAAGTTCCATTACAACATCTGAGAACATTTGAATAAAACGTCTATAAGAATCATAAGCGAAACGTCTATTGCCAGTTTTGGCCGCAATTGTTTCAACTACTTCATCATTGATTCCTAGATTTAAGATAGTATCCATCATACCTGGCATACTAGCTCTAGCACCAGATCTTACAGATACAAGTAGGGGATTAGTACTATCTCCTAATTTTTTGCCAGCTTGTGCTTCTAGCTTACTTAAGGCATCTTTAACTTGTGCCATGATGTCTTCATTAATTATCTTGCCATCATCATAGTAAGCAGTACAAGCTTCTGTTGAAATTGTGAATCCAAAAGGAACAGGTAAACCTAAGCTAGACATTTCAGCTAGGTTAGCACCTTTACCGCCAAGAAGTTCACGCATGTTTGCATTGCCTTCTGCAAACATATAAACATATTTCTTGTTCATCTATTTTTGTCTCCTTTAATATGTGTTGTAACTATTATATCAACAAAATTCCTTCTTTTTTCACAAGTAATGTGATACTTAGGGCAATCGCATAAAAATTTTATCTATAATCTGGATTAGTTTTGAACCAAGTTTTGTTGATAATGGTACGAATAATCCAGTTTTTTTATTTTGTTTAAGTATTATACATGGTATAATACTTGTAGAGATATAAGTTATGGCTTTTCCTGCATGGGTAACAAAATACAAAGAAAAAGGAACTTCAATCAGAAAGAAAGGTAATAAATATTACAAATATAGAGTTCATTCTGAAAGAAGAAAAGATAAAAAGTATCCTGTTTTAATACAAGATGAGTTTTTAGGCGTTATTACCAAAGAAGATGGTTTTATTCCTTTTAAGAAAAGATTAATTGAACCATCTTGTATAGAAGTAATTGACTTATATACATTTTCTAATAATGGCATCTTTATTGAAGAATATGGAGCACAAGAAATAGAAGAACTAAAAAAGATATATCTTTTAAAAATTGAAAATAAACTGTATTTTTCAAAGCTTAGCGATTCTCAAAAAGAACTATTAGATAAGCACGGAGTAAACTATCATGATGGAATCTTTAATAAACATCTTTTCTGAACTTGAAGACCCAAGAGACAATAGAGGCAAAAAACATTTATTAATTCATGTAATTGTTTTGGCTATATATGGAATGTTGTGTGGTTTTAGTGATTTTTCTAATATGGCCTATTTCCTTAAAAAGAAAGAGAAAGAATTAACTGCTGAATTTGGACTATTAAATGGCATACCATCACATGATACTTTTTCTGCTGTATTTAGAGTTATTGATCCTCAAAGATTCATGGAATTATTTATAGAGTGGACCAAAACCTTAATAACTAATAAAGAATATTCCAATAAACATATTGCCATAGATGGTAAAGCCATTAAGTCAGCTACCGATAAAGTTAATAATGGCAATATCCCTTATATTGTTTCAGGATTTCTTTGCGATGTTGGTATATCAATAGGCCAAGTAAAAGTAGATGGCAAATCAAATGAAATAACAGCTATACCTGAGTTATTAGATATTATCAACATTGAGAATCATACAGTTACAATTGATGCCATTGGCACACAAAAAGAAATCATTGATAAGATTGTTGATAGTCATGGTAATTATTGTTTAAGTGTTAAAGAAAACCAAAGAACTTTGTTTAACGATATCGATAATTACTTTAAGGCTTATATAAATGATTCAGAAGAACTAAAAAGAATTAAATATTATGAAACAATCGAAAAAGACCATGGCCGAGTTGAGAAAAGACAATACTATATTTCTGATAACTTATTCTTTATAAGTAACAAAGATAAATGGAAAGACTTAAGTGCTATAGGTATGGTTATTCAAGAAAGAGAAGAAAGAAATGTTAAATCAACAGAAACTCATTACTATATTCTTAATAAATATGTAGATGCATCTAAGTTTGCCAACTATGTAAGAAACCATTGGGCTATTGAGAATAGTTTACATTGGGTATTGGATGTTATCTTTGATGAAGACCATTCTACTGCTAGAAAAGATAAAGCTATTGAAAATATCTCGATTATAAGAAAACTAGCTTTTAATCTAACAAAATTAGATCCTGAAATGAAAAATAAAAGCACTAAAAAGAAGATTATTGATTATCAATATGACCTTGAAGCTTTTAAAAGATTAATATACGAAACAATACCTAATAATTATTAAACAAACTAGCAGCCTAAACATTTAATCATATTAAATGATCAATAATACATTTTTGACATACCAAAAACGCACCTTTAACAGTGAGGATATTACCATTACCGTTAAAATGTGCGTTTTATTATTGGCTTATTATTTATTTATAACGGTTTATTGTTGAATTGTTGGCTTTATTATTAGCTAAATGATTTTATGCGATTGCCCTATGTGATACTAGTCATAAAAACACAAAATTTACATAAAATGCTCCATTTGTCCAAAAACAAATAAAAATATCTTGTGCTATAATTTACGCATGAGGCAAAAAAATTTTATAAGTGAATTTATTATTTCACTTGTTCTAGCATTATTGTTTTTGTTTCTAGATTATAAGATATCCCTAGGCATTGTTTTGGGATTTATTTTCTCCATGTTAAACTATCGCCTAATAGAATATCGCTATAAGAATTTAGACTCATATAACTTATGGGTTGTAGTAGGTAGTCTAATATGTATCTTACTATTAGCTATACCACTTGTAATAAGTTTCCTATTACCTAATATATTTAGCTATATTGGTGTAATGATAGGCTTACTTATTATTAAAGTTAAATTAATTATCGAGGCTTTTGTAAAAAAATGACAATTACTATTCAAGCACATGTATTTTCAATTCTAATAATTACTGCAATATTGGTGGTTATTTTACTTATTTTAAATAAGGCACTTAAAAACTTTGACCCATATGATGAGCCAAAGGGTCTAGTATTACTTGCATTATCAGCTGTTGAAATGGTAGACAATACCGTTAGAGCTGACGTTAATGATGAAATATTTGATTATTTAGGTCCATACGTTGGCTATCTTTGGGGATATATCTTCTTATCTTCAATATCAGGATTATTTGGTAATCAAGCAGTGCCAACTGGTAACTATTCAGTTACTTTAACTCTTGCAGTAATTACTATCTTAATGGTTGAAATAAATAGTATTAAGTATAATGGCATCAAATCTTATGTTAGTGGACTATTTGACCCAATATTCTTATTCTTTCCAATGAATGTTATTGGTAAGATTTCACCTATTATTTCACTTTCAATGCGTCTATTCGCTAATGTCATGGCAGGATCTATTATCATGACATTGTTCTATACATTTACAGGGTATGTTTCAAGCCTAGTTCCTTTGATTGGAAAATTTGACTTTGTCGGTGTATTAATTGCGCCATTCTTGCATTCATACTTTGACTTAATTTCAAGTTTGTTGCAGACGTTTATCTTTACGTCTTTAACAATTATATTTATCGGAAAAGAATTACCAGAAAAATAAGGAGGTTATTTATGGAAAGAGGTTTAATCGCAATCGCAGCTGCAATCGCAGTATTTACTGGTTTCTCAACAGCTATTGGTGAAGGTAACGTAGGTGCTAGAGCCGTAGAAGCTATCGGCAAAAATCCAGATGCATCTGATAAGATCAGATCACAAGCTATCGTTGGTGCTGCTATTTCTGAAACTTGTGCTATTTATGGTTTGCTAGTTGCTTTACTATTAATATTTGTTTACTAAAAGGAATAGCTTTGCAATATGACTTTTGATATTCAAGGCGTATTATTTCCTAATGTAATCACAATGCTTGTTCAACTTTGTTCAACACTTATACTTTTCTTGTTATGCAAGAAATTACTATGGAAGCCAGCTAGAGAAATCCTGGCTAAAAGAAAAGCGAAGATGAATGAAGATTTGTTGGCTAGTGAAAAGCTTAAAAGCGAAGCTAGTGAAGAACTAGATAAAGCTAAACAACAACTTGAACATGCTCGTGCAAAATCAGGCGAAATAGTTGAGAGTGCTAGAAAAGAGGCTAATGATTTAAGAAACGAAATCATTAATAAGGCTAATCTTGATGCTAGTGCTAGATTAGATCAAGCTAGTAAGGAAATCGAACAAAAGAAACAAGATGCCCAAAAAGAAATCCATGATGAAATGGTTGATGTCGCTCTTGCTGCTGTAAGCAAACTTTTAGATGAGAAGGCTACTAGCGATGATGATAAGAAGGCTATTGAAAAATATATTGGAGAATCTAAATGAGTATCTTAGCTAGTAGATATGCCGAAGGATTATTTTCTTTAGCTAAAGAAAAAGATTCTATTAAGCTTTATAAGAAACAAATCGATTTTGTTAAAGAATGCTTTGATGATTCTAATGTTTTGCCTTTCTTTAAAAGCTATAAAGTTTCTAAAGAAAACAAGAAACAGCTTATCAAAGATACTTTTAAAAATGATTTAGATTCCTATATTTTAAATTTTCTATGTCTATTAGTAGACAAGAATCGAATGGCTTATTATGATGAAATTTTTAAAGAATTTCATAAATTATGTAATGACAGTTTAAAAATTAAAGAAGGTATTATTGAATCGGCAAGAGAGATTGATAATAGTCTTATTAAAGAACTTGAAAATTCTTTAAGTGATAAAGACTATACTGTTGTCCTATTGCCTAAAATCAATAAGTCTTTAATTTCGGGTTTCCGTGTTACTTTAGATGATAAAGTTATTGATAACACGATGAAACAAAGGATTAAAAACATGGAAGAAATACTAAAGAGAAAGGATGGTGTCTATGGAGCTTAAGGCTAGTGAAATAAGTGCTCTAATTAAAAAACAAATAGAGAACTATAATCAAGATATTAAAGCTGAAGATGTAGGTACTATCGTTAAAATTGGTGATGGTATTGCTATTATCCAAGGACTCGAAAATGCCATGTCTAGTGAACTTTTAGAGTTTCCAGGTGGTGTTTATGGAATGGTACTTAACTTAGAAGAAGATAGTGTTGGTGCTGTTTTGCTTGGTGATGATACTAACATCAAAGAAAATGATGAAGTAAAAAGAACGGGAAGAATTGTTGAAGTACCAGTAGGCGATGAAATGCTTGGTAGAGTAGTAAATGCTTTGGGCCAAGCGATCGATGGAAAAGAGCCTATTAATGCTAAAAAACATCGTCCTGTTGAAAGAGTTGCCCCTGGTGTAATGACTCGTAAATCAGTATGCCAACCATTAATGACAGGCTTAAAAATAATTGATTCAATGATTCCAATTGGTAAAGGCCAAAGAGAATTAATTATCGGCGATAGACAAACTGGTAAAACAGCCATTGCGATTGATACAATCATCAATCAAAAGGGCAAAAATGTTAATTGTATATATGTAGCAATAGGCCAAAAGGCTAGTACGGTTGCCCAAATTGTCGAAAAACTTAGACAACATGGTGCTATGGAATATACAACTGTTGTAAACGCTAGTGCAAGTGAGCTTGCACCACTTCAATACATTGCACCATATGCTGGTTGTGCTATTGGTGAAGAATGGATGGAACAAGGCAAGGATGTCTTAATTGTTTATGATGATTTAAGTAAACACGCGGTAGCATACCGTACAATGTCTTTACTATTACGTCGTCCTCCAGGTAGAGAAGCTTATCCTGGTGATGTCTTCTATTTACATTCTAGACTACTAGAA
>CAVCDR010000085.1:0-18880 GCA_963601025.1 Agathobacter sp.
CTAGCTAAATCACTATTATCCGTATAATAATGAGTCATTTACTTATTTAACGTCAACAGTAGCACCAGCGTCTACTAATTTCTTCTTGATTTCTTCAGCTTCTTCTACACTAATGTTTTCTTTAATAGGACTAGGACACTTATCAACTACACCCTTAGCTTCAACTAGACCAAGACCAGTGATTTCCTTAACAACCTTGATTACAGCAGTCTTGCTATCACCGAATGAAGTTAAGATTACAGATACAGAAGTAGGGCCTTGATCAGCAGCTTCAGCAGGTGCAGCAGCAACAGCTACAGGTGCAGCAGCAGTAACGCCAAACTTTTCTTCGATTGCTTTTACTAAATCGTTTAGTTCTAGAATGCTAGCTTCTTCTAAGTAAGCTAAGATATCTTCATGATTAATTTTTGCCATTTTTATTTTTCTCCTTTAATAATTATGCAGCTTCAGCAGGTGCTGCTTCCTTAGTTGCTTCAGGTGCAACTTCAACCTTTCCTTCGTTTGCTTCCTTAGCATCTGCAACGGCCTTAACAACACATGCAAATGATCTTACTGGAGATTGTAAGCAACTTAGTAACATAGATAGCATACCTTCTCTGCCAGGTAGATTAGCTAATTCTTTTAATGTATCAAGATCAACTTCCTTACCTTCGACGATACCACTCTTTAATACTAATGCCTTATGATCTTTAGCAAACTTTGATAATACTCTAGCTGGTGCAGTTGCATCACTAGAGAAAGCCATAGCGTTAGGACCAGTTAAAGAATTCTTTAAACCTTCAAAACCTAATTCATCTACAGCTCTTTGTGCCATAGTGTTCTTGTAAACTTTGAAGTCAACATTTTCAGCTCTTAAAGCTCTTCTTAATTCAGTAACTTCAGCTACAGTCAAACCACGGTACTCTACGACAACAGTAGATTGTGAGTCCTTGATCTTACTTGAGATCTCACTTACAACATCCTGTTTCGCGCTTAATACTGCTTGATTCATAATTCCTCTTTCTAACCCAATATACTCATACAAAATAAAACCTGTATCCATAGACACAGGTATAAAAAGTACTTATTCACTTTCTACCTCGGTAACATTATTAAGCTTACGCCGTTACTGTCTATGGTATATTGATGCCCTATTAAATTACCACAAACCAAGCTAAAATACAATATCTTTTTATTAATATTTGCCCTTTTGTATAATACGTAAAAAGGGAAGGTGTTATGAAATACAGAATAACACTAGATGCCCCAATTGATAAACTATATCCTGTCCTAATAGCACCTACTATTGAAGGCTCTAAAACTTTAATGCTTAAGATATTTATTATTGTGACCTAAAAGATGTGATTCCTAAAAAATACACTCTAGTCATTGTTCTATTTAAATATTTCTCTTAAAGCATTTGTGTAATTCATCCTTGAGTTAATGATGGTATGTATATAAACAGTTTTAATATCTTTATTAACGCTATAAAAAATCACATATTTCTTATATGTTAAAAACCTATATCCCTTACTAATTAGATTTCTGTCTTTTACAATTGGCCCTATTTCAGGAAAATCCTTTAATATATCTGTTTTCTCTTTTATTCCCTTAACATAATTTATTGCGATTTGTTTATCATTTGATAAATCAAGAATAGTTAAAGTAATATTTCTCAAATTATCAATAGCAACGCTAGTGAACTCTACCTTATAGCTCATAATTATCAATTTCTATTAAAAGTTCATCATAAACTTCATCACTACTTTGTACTCTACCAAGTTTTATATCATCTTCAGACATAGCTAGATGTTCATATAAAGACAGCTTATCTTCTAAATTAGTAATCTTACTTTGTAAAGAAGTAAATTGTTCATAAGACATAACAACAGTATCCTCTTTACCATTAACAGTGATTGCGACTGGATTTTCCCTAGTTAATTTAGAAAGTTTAGAATAATTATTACGTAAATCCCTCGACGGCCTAATTGATAATGTTAAGTTCATAGATATCTCCTTCTGTAGGCATATTGTATCATAATTAAGTTATCTTTATCCCAAAGCATTTGAAGGCACATAATAAAAAGAACCTGCAATAGTTTCACAAGTTCTTTGTTATGTTTATTTCTCAATTAAGCAAGCGCCATTTGTTTCAATGACCTTCTTATACCAATAAAAAGACTTCTTCTTATATCTTTTAAAAGTACCATTGCCATCATTATCCCTATCAACATAGATAAAACCATAACGCTTTTTCATTTCCGCTGTGGAAGCACTAATTAAATCAATACAACCCCAAGATGTATAACCCATTACTTCAACGCCATCTAAATCAATAGCCTTAGCTACTTCAATTAAATGATCATTCATATAGTCGATACGATAATTATCGTTAACGGTATATTCACCATCTTCAATAACTAGTTTGTCAATTGCGCCTAAACCATTTTCAACTATAAATAATGGTTTTTGGTAACGATTATAGAATTGATTTAACAAGATTCTAAGACCAATTGGATCAATTTGCCAACCCCACTCACTCTCCTTTAAATAAGGATTTTTAACACCACTTGTAAGATTACCGGCGGTAGTTTGATACTCACTAGGATTATGGGCATAACATTTACTCATATAGTAAGAAAATGATAAGAAATCACAAGTATTCTTAAGTACCTCTAAATCACCGTCTTCCATCTTTATATGAATGTTCTTTCTTTCCATATCTCTTAAAGCATAGCTAGGATAATAACCACGCATATGCACATCAGTAAAGAAATCACCATTACGGTCAGCTTCCATCTTATAAAGACTATCTTTTGGATCACAAGTTCTAGGATAACTAACTAACCCTAAAACCATACAACCAATCTTATTGTCAGGATCAATCTCATGGCCAATCTTAACCGCCATAGCACTCGCCACAAGCTCATGATGAGCAGCCTGATATAAATCTTGTTTAGTTAATTCACTTTTCGGTGTAAGAATACCAGCTCCCATTAATGGAAAATTCCAAATACTATTTATCTCATTAAAAGTAAGCCAATATTTAACCTTACCCTTATATCTATTAAAAACAGTTGTTACATACCTGGTATAAAAATCCACAAGTTTTCTACTTCTAAAGCCATCATATTTTTTAGCCAAATTATATGGTGTCTCATAATGACTCAAAGTAACAAGAGGCTCAATATGATATTTAAGACACTCATCAATTAGCGAATCATAGAAGGCTAAACCTTTTTCATTAGGAACTTCATCATCACCATTTGGATAAATTCTTGACCAAGCAATTGAAAAACGATAAACCTTAAAACCCATTTGGGCAAACAAAGCAATATCTTCCTTATAGTGATGATACACATCAATACCCTTAAGCTTAAGATTACGCTCTAATACCGTATCACTTGGGCCCTTCATAATACCATCAGGCATAAAGTCTTGAATTGAAAGACCCTTGCCGTCTTCATTATAGGCACCCTCACATTGATTGGCGGCTGTTGCACCACCCCAAAGAAAACCATCTGGAAACTTATATTCCATAACTTCACCTACTTAAATGCTTTTAATAAACAATCTAATTCTTTTATATTTTTTTTATCTGTCTCAATCACATCAACAAATTGAGCGCTATTAGTGATAATAACTGGAGTTATAACATCATAACCAGCCTTCTTGATTTCATCGATATCAAATTCAACAAGCTTATCACCCTTTTTAACACTATCACCGTTTTTAACAAAACCTTTGTAGTGTTCTCCATTTAATTCTACTGTATCTAAGCCAATATGAACTAATACTTCAACACCATTCTTATCAGTTAAACCAACCGCATGATTAGTAGGGAAAATAGCACTAACCGTACCATCAAATGGAGCTACAACCTCACCCTTACTAGGTTTAATCGCAATACCCTTGCCCATTATTTCCTTAGAAAATACTTCATCCTTTACTTCGCTTAGCGCAACAACTTCGCCATCAAGTGGACTTAAAACTTCAACAAAATCATTTAATTTTTTAGCATCTTCTTTAGCGTTTGGATCCTTAACAGCCTCAGGCTTAACAGTTTCACTATTAACACCACCAAAGAAATAAGTTAGAACAAATGATAAGACAATAGAAGCTGCCATAGCGATAGCTGCATTTCTAACATTGCTGAAATCATCACAAATATATACAGGTAAAGCAGTTAAACCGGCAGTAGCACTTGAATAAGTACGCATATTAGTTAAACCAGCAAATAAGCCAACAATAGCACCAGATGCCATTACACAATATAAAGGCTTCTTTAAAGGTAGTGTTACACCATATAGCGCAGGTTCAGTAATACCAAATAAAGCAGTAGTGCCGCTACTTACAGCAGTAGACTTCATTTCCTTATCTTTACTCTTTAAAGCTACCGCAAAACATGCACCAGCTTGTGATAAGTTAGATACAAGCATACCAGGACCAAGTAAAGTACCATAGCCAAGTGTTGCGTATTGAGCAAGTTGAACTGGCATAAATGAATAATGCATACCAGTCATAACAAATAAAGGACATAAGCCGCCCATTAATACTGGAATTACCCATCTTGCTTGATTATTTAAGAAATCAAAGACAACATATAATACATCACCAACAATACTTCCTAAAGGACCAATAATCGCAAAAGCTAAAGGTGCTGAAACAATTAAAGTTAAAAGTGGAACAAGGAATACCTTAACGCTCTTTGGTGAAATCTTGTTAGCCAACTTTTCAATATAACTAGCCACCCAAACAATTAAAATAGCTGGGACAACTGAACTACCATAGCTTACTAGTTTAACAGGTAAACCAAAGAAAGTAATGGCCTCACCTGCTGAAACAAGGCCTGTATATGTAGGATGAATAAGCATTGCACCAAGTACAGCAGCTACAAATTGATTTGATTTAAATCTTCTTGCTGAACAAATAGCTAAGAAAATAGGAAGGAAATAGAAAGCACTATCAGCAACCATAGCTAATAATGTATAAGTTGAACTAGTTGTATCAAGCCACTTAAACGCATTAGCTAAAGCAAGTACAGCCTTGATCATACCAGCACCACAAATAGCTGGAATAATTGGTTGGAAAATAGCTGTAATAGCACCTAAAACAGTATTCACAACACCTGTTTTTTCATTACTAGCCTTTACATCTTCAGAGAAGTTTCCAAGCTTTTTAATAGCCTCACAAACATCACTTACATTAGTTCCAATAACCACTTGGAATTGTCCATTCTTATTCACAACACCTTGAACACCCTTAATATTCTTAAGTGTTTCCTCATTCGCCTTTTTAAGATCCTTTAAAGTAAATCTTAAACGAGTCATGCAGTTAGTAACAGCCTCAATATTATCAACACCACCAACAGCACCAACAATATCTTTTGCCATTAAGTCAAAATTACTCATAAAATCCCTTTCTAAATTAGTTTCTACTTGTCACACGGTTAATATGAAGCATAAAATACACTAGCTCATCATTTCCTAAATCAATACCATAATTAAGCAAGATATACTTTTTAACCTTAAGTGTGCAATCATACGCATCAGGATACTTTCTTCTAATTTGCTCAAACAAGTCATCATCATCTTGACTATTAATCTCATTAGCGAAAAGTCTTCTTGCAAAATAACGAATATGAGTGACAAAACGAATATAATTCAAACTATCTTCATCAAGTTTTAAATGATAATGATACTCAACAATTTGTAAGATATCATCAACCATCTTTGTAATGGCAATAGTTTGGCTCATCGCCTCCCCTGATTGGCTAGCATTAACAAAGTGCATCGCAATATAACCAGCCTCATCTTCACTCATCATAATTCCCGTCTCATGGTAAATCATCTTTAAAGAAACAAGTGAAACATTAAACTCATTTGGATAAAATTTCTTGATATCAAATAACAACGCATTCTTTAAAGGCTCACTATTTTGATATCTTTCAATTGCGTAACTAATATGATCAGAAAGAGCGATATAAATATTATTGTCAAAAGAAACATTTAATTGTTTAGAAGCATAATCAATAATACTACTAGAAAGTTCAATATATTTAACCGGTACCTGATTAAATAAAGCCGTGAACTTATCATTTAATTCCCTAGTATCAAAGACAAACTTCTTCTCAATCTTGTTTTCATCAACTTCATCACCTTTTTTAAGACCAAAGGCAATACCTTTGCCCATAAGAATCATTTCCTTATGTTTATCATCTTCAACTAAAGTGATATTGTTGTTGAACACCTTGACAATCTTCATAGCTCCCCTTTCCCATTAGGCAACAAAAAAACACCTAAGACAGCTAAAAAACATTTAATAGAATGTTTATTTATACCATCTATAGGTGTTGCCTTCTTCAGTTACAATCCTAATGACTAGTAAATATTAACATGCTTTTGAAAGCGCTGTCAATGACTTTACATTAATTTGCACCAGTATTACTTACCTTATATACACAAGCTTTCTTTGTTTCAGACCAAGTCCAATCTTTAGACTTCATATATTCCTCACAAGTTATTGCTTTATTATTAGATTCTTCTATTACTTCTTCAGGTACATAACCTTGTTTAGCTTTTACTTTAATTCTTAAAGTAACATTCTTATTAACATTATCATTATCGGTTATATATGATGGTAAATTAGCAATATGGCCCTTTATTATTAATTCTTGTTCACCATAGTTACTTGCGTCAAACTTAGTAGTAAAACTATTATCCCAAACAATCTCACTGCCTAAAGTATCTAGTTCACCAGTATCAATATCTCTTACATTAATACTTATATAACTTGGCAAATCAAACAAACCAATATCATTATTAGCCTTTAAGGCATCCTCATAACTTATGTCACTATATTCTAAAGAGTTAATAGACTCTAAACTATAGTTAAGTCCTACATAATTATCGCTATTTGGATCTGAAGCTGTTTTATCAAAGACAATATGAAGTACTAATTGTTTGTTAAGATCATCTGCATCAGATTCCACTACAAACCAGGCATAGATGCCCTCTTCACCATTATTTACATTCACATCCAAGAAATCCAATACTTCTTCAGGATCAGCTTCATCAATTAAATCAGCGAAGACAATTCTTGCATGATATACATAATCATATTGAGCAATTGCATTTTCATCTGCCGTGATTACTCCAGGATACCAAGTCGCAATATTAAGATTAAAGTAATCTTTATCTAAATCGAAATCTTCACCATCCAATATAGCACTAATAGATTTTAAACTTGATGGTAAGCACTCACCCGCAACAGGCACATCAGTCTCAATATTGAACGTTAAATTATAATGACCATCTTTATAATCAACATGTGTAAAATTAGGATCTTCATCATCTTGTTGACTTGATAGTAATATTCCATATTCATCATCTAAATTTGTTGTTGAAATATCATTTACATATACTTTAAATTCAATATTCTTTAAATCACCAAAATCAAGATTAGATTGATAATCATAAGGCACTATAGTAAATGAATAATAATTACCACTTTCAGGCATTACCACATACCCATCATTATTAGTCATAGGAGCGAAAACATCCCAATTAGCCTTGATATTAAATTTAGTTAAGCTAACCGTCTCATTGTTTTCTAATGTTGCACTCGTACCCTCTATAAACTTTTTCCAAACCGCAATTCTTAAATCGCTTAAACTAGTCCCTACATTCACTGTAGCCGACATTTCATTAACACTAGTTACCCTAATTCTATTTATCTCATTTGTAATAAGGGATACTGTACCAAGGTCATCTACATTTAATGATTTTAAAGAAGTCTCAACATTGTCATCATATATAACTCTTATACTAGACTCATTTAATGAAGATAAGAAATATAAATTATCATTTACACTCTTACCAATTTGGGCACTCACTACATAACTCTTATTATTTTCAGCCTTCTTGCCCACCTTTTGATAAGCGCCATTATAATTTACACTATACCAAGTAATAGATACTTTTTTTTCATAAGAAGTGCCCTCATGTGTATAAGATAAAATAGCACTACTTGGAAAATCTTCTTGGCTACTTGGATAATGCACCTTTAATACAAAATCTTTTGAAGGACTTGTATATTCGCTTGTTAAATTAACATTAATTGAAGGCATCTTAAAACTAACGATGTTTAAAGTGTTATCAGCTAACTGTAATACGCCAAGATTATTCCATTGTTTAAATACTTTGTCATTAACTTCATTATTAGCCGCAGCTGTTACATTTCTAGTATTAGCCTTATAAGAACCTTTTTTATTTCCATCAACAGTTAAAGTATAAGTAGTCTCATTTTTTCTTTGCCATAGCTCCTTATCCTTAGACTCATAGCCTAAATGGAAAGTATTGCCTTGATCTAAAAAGAAATTACTGCCACTTGTATATCCCGAAACATTTTTTACTACAAGTCTATCACCGCTTGATTCTGTTCTAATACCAATCAAAGAATTTTCAACATCCAAATCATTGGCCAATATATATGCCTTAGTCCAAAAAGCACCATTGCCCACAAACACATCATCAGGATCATCGATTCTTCTTACATTATTAGAAACAATAACCTTGCCCTTAAAAGTAATATCGTAGTAAGCGTGCGCATAAATGCCACCACCCTCAAGAGTTACATTATTTTCTTCAACTTGCACCTGATTATATTTGATAGTCGTATCCCAAATGGTGTTCTTACCATAATTTAAGATGCCACCACCTTCATAATTACTAACATTTCTTGTGATAGTACAACCCTTAACTGTAGTATTATTTTGCCACAACGCTAAAGCGCCACCATATTTTGTACAAGTATTAGAATCAAAAGTAATACCACTAATTGTTCCATTATTAGAACCAAAGGTCTTAGACGCTACATCAATTGCACCACCAATTTCCCCATAGTTTTCATTAATTGAAGCAGATTTATCGCTAGATACAATATCAAACCAAGAACCAGCTAAATAAATAGCACCGCCACCTTGATCAGTATAATTTTTTCTGATAATGGAACAGTTTCTTAAATTCACTCTTGTGCCATCACTTTTAGATGCAATAGCCCCACCTGCATATACACCTCTATTGTAGGCAATTAACGCATCATTTGTTTCGATAGAACAATCTTCCCCACCTACATAAATGCCTCCACCTGCATTAGTCGCGATATTACCGGCAATCGCAACCTTTTGCATATAAAGGTAAGAGCCCTTATTCATATAGATAGCGCCACCCTCATCAGCGTTACCGCCAGTAATTACACCACCACTTTTAATAGTTGTATATTTATCGGCATGCATAATGGTTTTATGTGAATAATCTAAAACACTAAAAGAATGTTCAGAATCTAAATTACCATATAAATATAATTTAGCATTCTCACCAATATTAAATATACGGCCCTTATTAGATCTACTAATAGAATGCCCGTTCATTTCTATCTCATAAGTGCCACCACTAATATTAATCTCATAGTCTACATTCCAATCAACAGCTAAAATAATCTTACTTTTCTTAGCAGCATTTAAGGCATCACTATAACTATAGTAATATTCGTATTTACCAGCATCATTGCTATAGGCGACATAGTTATCGGCATAAATATTGCTTGGTAACACGCTTACCATCAACATCACTATAATTAAAACCAACAGATTCTTAATATGTTTCATAAGGCACCTCAACTTTTTATTTATTATAAAGTAATAACGCCTTCTTTAATAACAATTCATTTGTAAAATTGAAGTTGAAACTAACATTTCTTTTTGATACCATTTATTTACTGAGGGAGTAGCAAACCAATAGGTTGTAAGTCAACATTCTGGTTAAAACCTGGCTTACATTAAATTGCGAGACTCATGTATTGTTATACATGAGTAGTCTAGCTTGTGTATGACACAAGTTTTTTATTGGGGTAAAGTATATGAATTTCTTATTTTTCTTAAACGCCATTTTATTAGGCGTTGGTTTGGCCATGGACGCCTTCTCAGTGTCATTAGCCAATGGGCTAAATGAACCACACATGAAAAAAAGTAAAAGTGCTACGATAGCTGGCACATTTGCCTTATTTCAGATTGCTATGCCACTAATTGGCTGGTTATGTGTACATACATTAGTAGAAAAGTTTCAACAATTTGAAAAGTTTATTCCTTGGATTGCACTAATATTACTACTATATATTGGCGGCAAGATGCTTATTGAAGGAATAAAGAATGAAGAAGGTGATGAAAAACCAGCACTAAGCTTCACTGATTTATTTATTCAAGGCGTAGCTACATCAATCGATGCCTTATCAGTAGGCTTTACAATAGCGGAACTAAATTTCCCACTAGCCTTTATTGAATCATTAATAATCGGTATTGTAACCTTTGGCATTTGTATTGCCGGTCTATCAATAGGTAAAAAGTTTGGTACTAAATTAGCTAATAAGGCAGCAATATTAGGTGGTGTTATATTAATTGGTATAGGCATTGAAATATTTTTAAAAGGTATTCTATAAAGATGGGCAACCATCTTTTTTAAGGTACAAATTTAATTTACTTGTAACCTAACAACATATAATCAAAATAGAGATAATAATCTCAGAAATGAGGTATTTATTATGAAAAAATTATTCACTGTATTAACTATTTGTCTTATCACTTTATCTGCATGCAGCCAAAAGAAAAATACTGTAGGCATTAAACATACTCCTATTATTAAGGAAGAAACAAATTATCAAACGATTGAACTAAAGGATCTTTCTAATTCTTATATTAGTAATGATAACGATTCTTTTAAAGAAGCTACTAATACTTATACGGACTTTGCATTAAACATCTATAAAGAATGTTATAAGGACAATAGTGAAAATAGTCTTTTATCACCATATTCTTTATATAGTGCTCTTTCAATATTAGCTAATGGTACTAATAATAACACTGCCAAATTAATGGAAAGCTTTTTGGGCATGAGTGTTGAAGATTTAAATAACTATAATAAAGATATTCTTGATCATTCTACTTTAAATAGTGCCAATGGTCTATGGTTTAATAATGCCAACAATCTGACTTTAAAAGATAGCTTTAAGTCTACTATTAGCCAATATTATGGTAGTGATGCCATAAAGGAAACTAGTTTTGCCAATAAGGAAAACGTTGTTAATGAGGTAAATGATTGGGCCTACCATAAGAGTAATAATACTATTGATAATATTTTAAGTAACAATGACGTCAATGAAAGTGATAGCTTTTTATTGCTAAACGCTTTAGCTATTGATGAGTATTGGCAACTTCCTTTTGATAGTAATGAAACATATAGCCAAGAATTCCATAATTTAGATGGTAGTACTGGTAATGCCACAATGATGCATCAAACAATTGATGGCTATTGGCATACTAATGATGCCCAAGGCTTTATGAAACCAGCTGGTCAATACTATTTAGTAGGCATCTTACCTAATGAAGGCGTAGACTATGAAACTTTTATTAATAATCTAGATAGCACTTATATCAATAATTTCATCAATAGTGAAATAAAAGATGAAAACTATGATCCAAATACTAATACTGCCGACTTGCATAGAACAGTATTATCTTTTCCTAAATTTTCAAATACTAATGAATATGATTTAACTAATCATTTAAAAAAGTTAGGCCTAAATGAAATCTTTACTAGTGCCGATTTTACTAATATGGCCGATGGTGATGAAGACACTATTAGTAAAATATTTTTATCAACAGTTAAACAAAAGAATAATGTAGAAATAAATGAAGAAAAAGTAAAAATGTCATCTGTTACCCTTGTAAAAGCAGATTTAGGTGCCGCTGGTCCAAAATTTAACTACATCGACCATGAAGTAACCTTTGATCGTCCATTTATTTATTTGCTAGTTAAAAACAATCGTTTTGCTGAAGGTATTTCCATGATTTCAACCAATCAAGAAGACTATGCTCATCTTCCATTATTCATTGGCTCAATTAGTTATCTAAATGACTCTAATGTTACAGAAAAGAAACAAGATGATTGTCTTGGTAATGTAACCATTAAAGCTGATGCGATTAAAGTTAGACAAGAACCATCTTTAAGCGGTAAACATTTAAGCTCTGTCAAAAAGGGACAATCTATGAAAGTCTATGACATCAAAAGTAATGAGGGCTATACTTGGTATATGATAAATCAAGATGAGTGGATTGCCGATGATGGCTCATGGCTTGAATACAATAAAATGTAGCTTAACGCTACATTTTATTTACTTATTAAGTTTTTCTACACCTTGTTTTAAACGCCTTAATCCTTCTTCAAGAATCTCTTTACTTGTGGCAATACAAATACGAACATGGCCTTCTGATTTATCACCAAAGAAGTTATGACCACCTGGTACTACTGCCAGCTTTTCTTCTTTTCTTAGATACTCTACAAAATCAACTGCTTCCATCTTTAAATCATTGATATCTACATAAAGAAGATAAGTACCCTGAGGAAGATAAGCGTGTAAACCATTAATATTCTTATTAATATAATCTACCGCATAGTTACGATTGCTTTCTAGAAGAGTAAGGAATTGTGCTTGCCAATCCTTCGCCCCATCCATAGCCGCCATAGCCGCAACTTGGGAAATAGAAGTAGCGCCACCAGCTGTCGATAAAACATCTGACGCCTCTACTATCTTCTTAAACAATTCTTCATTAGTAGTATAAGCTAAGCCAATTCTAAGTCCGGCTAAGCCAAAGCTTTTAGAATAACCAAAGACCGAAAGCACTCTCTTACATCTATCATTGCCTAAACAATAGATACTATTAAACTTGGCATCAGAATAGATAATATCTGACCAAATCTCATCATTCATAATATATAGGTTATGCTTCTCACATAATGACATGATATAGTCTAGTTCTTCTTTGGTATAAACTAAACCATAAGGATTATGTGGATTACATAAACCAATCATCTTTGTTTTTGGTGTAATGTAATCTTCAAGCTTAGAAAGATCCATCTTTCTTGTATCAGGATTTAAAGCTACTGGATAAAATACAGCCTTACCACCTGCTTCAAGACAAGATTCACGGAATAGGAAATCACATGGATCAAAGACTATCATCTCATCATCTTTATTTAAAACAGCCTTGGCAATGATATACATAGCCCTAGCTGCACTATCAACTGGTAAAACCAAAGAAGGATCAATATCCTCACCCTTTCTTTCTTTAGCGTATCTTACAAAAGAATGCTTAAATTCCTCAAGGCCCATCTTAGGTGTATAAGAAAAATAACCATCTTCGATATAATTAAACATCGCTTCTTTAACACAAGGCGGACATGGAAAATCAGGGTCAGCTGCCGTTAAAGGAATAACACCATCTTCAACTTCAGCCCAACGTAAGTTATAGGCTTTTTTCTTTAATGCATCTAAATTTACATTCTTATTATCAAAATAATTCATATCTACTCCCTAATAACTAAAATATTTTTTATTAATATAGTCAATTTTAACATAATTACTGAAATTCTTTTTAAATATATTTTTAAACCAAAACATAAAAATAATGGGTACAACATTATCGTAAAGGTGGTAAATAAATTATGAAATGTAACTCAGCACAAGCAAACAAATTACTTAAAAAACTAAATGAAGAATACAATAGCGTTCTTGAAAAAGAAAACAAAACTTCAACTTTCCATGTAGCCATGGGTGAAAACCCTGAAAGTCTTAGGCCAAAATATGACTATGATGGCACTAAGGAAAAAATCGCTTCTCTTGAAAAACAAATTAGAACTGTTAAACACGCTCTAAACATTTTCAACACAACTCATCTTGTTCCTGGCTTTGATATGACTGTCGATGAAATTTTAGTCTACATTCCTCAACTTACAAAACAAAAAACTAAGTTGCAAGAAATGCGCAATAGATCTGAAAAAGAAAGGGTTCAAGAACACTTCTTTAACAGTGTCGACTATATCTATACTAACTACGATATGGACAAAATCGAAGTTGATTATCAAATCGTTTCTGAAGAACTTTCAAAAGTTCAACTGGCACTCGATAAACTAAATAATACTGAAACGATAGAAATCGACATTTAAATCCAATATCCCTTTCCATCAATTTTTGATACATCTATATATTCTGGTTAATGTTTACGGTCATAGTTATTTTGTTATTAGTTGTTATCCGTTATCCAATAAGGTTTAAGGTAAACTAAAAGAGTATTCCCCGTATCATAAATTGAAAAAACTTTTTAGTGGCTAAAGTAATGGTTATATGCCACTTTTTGTCGTTGTATTAATTTGCTTTAGAGGTTAATTTTTATATTGATATAAAACAGAAAACAAAATAGTATTAACTCGAATTTAAAATTGAATTTGTCTTATGAAAAAGAGTAAAACATTTATCGCAACCCCACCTGGCTTCACTGTTAAAGAACAGCTAGAAAATAGAGGCATGAGTCAAAAAGAATTTGCCAGAAGAATGAATATGTCTGAAAAACACATCAGTAAGTTTTTAAATGGAGAAGTATTACTTACAAGTGACATGGCTTTTAGACTAGAAATGGTATTAGGACTTCCAGCTAGTTTTTGGGAAAAACTAGAGTCAATCTATCGTCATAAACTACTACTTGTAAAACAAGAAAACGATATGAAAGAAGAAAAGAAATTACTTAAGAAATTCCCTTATAAAGAAATGATGAAACTTGGTTGGATAAAGGAATGTGACAATGATTTTGAAACAATAATTGAACTTAGGAAATTCTTTGAAGTTGTATCCTTAAATCTTGTAGATATAAATACAAATGAAACTCTATCAGCCTTTTATCAAAAGGCTAAATTAGAATCTAGAAGTGTAGATGCTAAAACCATTAATAAAGAAGAAATAAAGAAAGATGTGCCAATTTTAAATAATACTGACAATCTAGATGAATTAAAGAATAAACTTAGTAAACTTGGAGTAGCACTTGTTGTTCTCCCTTCTATCAAAAAAGATAAACATTATGATATTTGCTTTAAAGATAACAATAAAATCGTAATCGGCTTAACCGAATGTGATAAAGATAAGTTATACCAAAACTTATTTAATATATTAAACGAAATCTAACTATTCATATACTACTTTAACATTCACAAAGAACTTAACAATTGATCTATCTAATTCATCAAGCATCATATCAAATAGTCTATGGGCATCATCTAAAAACTCCTTTTTTGGATCTAATTGTCCATAAGATCTTAGAGAGATATTATTTCTTAAATCTTCTATTTGGCAAATATAATCAATCCACATCATATCGATATACTTTAAAGTAGTATTCTTTTCAACATTCTCTAAACCATTAATATTAGAAAGTTTACCCTCATAAGTATTAAGCAAAACATTGGCGACATATTCTATACACTCCATCTTCTTTTTCTTAAAGATAGTAGTAGGTAAAATACTAACGCCGCATAATTCATTTATTTCATTACAAATCGAAGTGATATTTTTCTTACTAGTTCTATTAAACTTGCCCCACTTTTGATTCACAATCCTGTTTACCGTTAACACAAAAGTCTCTCTTATATAATCATGAATATTATTACTGTTTAAAATAATATCTCTAGAAGCATAAATACAATTTCTAAAATCACTAATAATATTGTCATATTCAAGTAAAGACATTCTTGAATCATATTTTTCACTCTCCGAAAGCTTTTGGGCACTATCAACCGCCCTTAAAGCCTTCTTATAATTCAATTTCTTAATTTCTTTGTTACCATAAGTAACAAACAATTCATCCTCAAGACTACTATAAAAACAAGTATAACCAGGATCACCTTGTCTGCCACTTCTTCCCCTTAATTGATCATCAACCCTTTTAGAGAAAAACCTTTCTCCTCCAATAACTACTAGGCCACCAAGCTTTTTAACACCTTCTTTAAGCTTAATATCCGTACCTCTACCAGCCATATTAGTGGCAATAGTAACGGCATACCTTTCACCCGCATGGCTAATAATATCCGCCTCTTTTTCATCATTCTTGGCATTTAAAACGCTATGCTTAATACGCTTTGTGTCTAAATACTTAGATAATTCTAAAGAACTTTCAACAGAACCAACACCAATTAAAATAGGCCTACCACTCTTATGAATTCTAATCACTTCATTTACAATAGCTCTATACTTACTTTGTTTATCATTAAAAACACGATCGCCATCATCTACTCTAATAATCTTATTGTTACTAGGAACATGATATACAAGCATATTATAAGTATTTAAAAGCTCCTCATCTAAGCCATCACAAGTGCCAGACATACCGGCTAACTTATTATATTGTCTAAAAAAGTTTTGATAAGTAATACTAGCTACTGTCTTATTTTCACTATTAATGGCAACACCCTCTTTAGCCTCAACAGCTTGATGTAAACCATTAGACCATTTTCTGCCTTCCATTGTTCGACCTGTATTTGGATCAACAATCATAACTTGATTATCACTATTCACAATGTAATCTACATCTCTATCAAGCATAAAATTAGCCGTAATAGCCTGTCTTACTAAATGATTTAAAAAGACATGTTTTTCATCAAATAAATTTTCCAGATTAAACATCTTCTCAAGTTTTTTAATACCCTCTTCAGAAAGCATAAAAGTTCTTTGGTCATCATCAATTTCAAGATCCTTACCAGCAATTAAAAGCTTAACTATTCTATCAACATTTATATAATCTTCATTATTATTTTCTACTCCACCAGAAATGATTAAAGGCGTCGAACCATCATCTACGAGCACACTATCAACTTCATCAATAATCGCAAAATTAAGGCCTCTTAAAACCTTATCCTCACTTCTATAAATCATATTATCTCTAAGATAATCAAAGCCTAATTCACTACATGAAGTGTAAGTAACATCAGCCCTATAAGCCCTCTTTTTTTCACTAGACGACATCCCACTTAGATTTAAACCAACCGAGATACCCAAAAAGTTAAAGACTTGCTTCATCTTCTCATAATCTCTTTTAGCCAAATATTCATTGGTTGTAATAATATGAACACCCCTACCCTCTAAAGCATTTAAATAAGCAGCTAAAACAGCCGTTAGAGTCTTACCAGAACCAGTAGGTTGTTCAGAAATATCCCCATTATTTAAAACATAAGCCCCTATAAGTTGACTCTTATAAGGAAATTCACCTATAGTTCTTCTGCACGCTTCCCTACATAAAGCGAATGCCTCAACTAAAATATCATTTAAAGAAGCGCCCTTTTCAAGTCTCTTCTTAAAATCTTGTGTCTTAAATAAAAAATCTAATTGGCTAATTTTGCCAAATTTATTCTCATACAAAAAAGGATTGTCCTCTAATCTTAAAACGCAATCAATCTTTTTAGCATATTCTTTTAAATCATTTTCTCTTTTATTAAATAATTCACTCATAATCCACCTCATTCTATAGATGTTATACTTGAAATTTTTCTTTTTTGGCATAAACCAAATAAGAAAATAAATAAGTAAAAAGATAACAGAAAGGAGGTCAAATGAAAAAATTACCTTATGAAAAAATAAACGATTTATTAACTCAAATATTTAAGAAAGATACTATAGACATCCAAGTATACCATGACAAAGATATTACAATCGTCTGGAATGATGGTACTAAGACAGTTATAAAAGATGTGTATGTTAAATAATTAAACTTGTTATAATTGGTTTGAGGTACAAACATATGGCAAGAACCGCATTAAAACACACTAAAAAAGAAGTAAATGAATACAATGATGTAAGAGATGACCTAAATGGTAAGTTACAAGTAAGAATACAAAAGTGGATGTATGATATCCTAACAAATGATTTACAAACTTACACTTTAACTAGCAATGGAACAGGAAATACTACTGTAATTATTTCTAAGATATTAGCTTCTATTAATGAATATAAGGAGTTTGAAAAAAATACCAAATTAAAGATTCTTAAGGCAGGTGATGCCTATACGGAAAACTATTATGGTGTAGAAATAGATCCTGAAGACGATGAAGATAGACTGGTTGATTTAGCCGATGATGCATCACTATTTATTGATACCATACTTACTTTATTAGATGAAGATGAAGACAAGAATAAAAATAAAGACAAAATTAGAATTGATATTCAAGTTACCTATGATAATGCATCTGCTTTATCTTATGTAAGAAACCAATGCGGTGAAAACTTAAAGATATCAGACTATGTTAGAAATATTCTAAAGTGGTATTGTACTAAACCAGCTTATAAAAGAGAACAAATCTTGTTTCATAAGACACTTAAAAATATTAACGCTGTCCTAAATAAGAAGAGTAAACACTTTTATGATGTCGCTATGAAAACAAATGGTGGCCATATTGTAACCATGAAACCCTATAAGCTAGTACATGGCAAAGATGATGTACACAATTATTTAATTGGTATAAGAGATGTAGATGACAACTTAAAACCTACTTCTTTAAGATTAGATAATATCGATAATACTCTAAATGAAAACTTCATTGTGAATTATAGTATTAAGTCTAAAGATTTTGATGAAAAAGAAATTAAGACATTAGAAAGAATGATAAGCAATAATCCTGCGTATCCTTTCTATTCTTTTGAAGATGAAAATTATGTATTGAGATTCAATGAAGTAGTCGAAAACAAGTATAAAGTAATTTATACCCAAAGGCCTAATTATATTAGCCGAAAAGATAATAAAGACGGTACATTCGATTATACTTTTGATTGTTCAAGCAAACAAATGAACCAATATTTAATAAGACTAATAAGCTCGTTAAATAACTATGAAATTGAAAAAGCCATGATAAAAATAGTATCACCAAAAGCCTTTAAAGATAACTTTAAAGATTACTATTTGCATTTTATTGAAGTATTAAAAGATTAAGCATATATTTCTCTAAGATTTTCATCTTTCAAAAAATATTCAAAG
>CAVCDR010000086.1:0-6158 GCA_963601025.1 Agathobacter sp.
GTTGATGGCCTAATCACAAGCTATCAAATAGGTACTACTTGGACAGGTAGTGATTATACGGATAGCGATGTTGAAAAGCTAAAGGAAGTATATCGCAAGATGATTACTCCATTTGTGAAGTAAAGTCAAGACTTTAAAAGTACATATACTTTTATATAATAATGTTACCTGGTGAGTTGTTAAATTCCTACATATACAAATTCGGGCCTTATGCGTGTTATATTCCGGTGTTGAAAGCCTGTTTCAAATAGGAATCCTAAAGGCGTATGTAGCTGGCCCACCTGATCGAGCGTCAGGAAATTTGCCTTGCCAGGTTATTATTATGTTAGAATTAATAAAGATTAAAGGAGATAGATATATATGTGGCAATCAATTGGATATTTAGTATTAGGCCTAGTAATCGGTGCAGCAATTAGCTTCTTTGTTACTAAGCATATGTTTGAAAAACAATTAAAAGAAAATCCACCTGTAAATGAAAAAATGATTAGAGCTATGTATTCTCAAATGGGAAGAAAACCTAGCGAAGCACAAATTCGTGCAATCATGAAATCTATGGGTCAATAAGCACTATATAGTGCTTTTCTTTTACTAAAAAAAGAGAAAACTCTCTTTTTTACTTTATGAACTTTATTTTGTTTTCATTACCATGTATTAATCTTAGAATATTTGCTCGATGCATGAAGGTCACAAACAATGTAAGTAGTAATACAAGGAAGGCTAGGGAATTATCTTTATACGTTAGATAACCCATGATAGTCGCCATTGTTAGACCACACATTGAGGCAAGTGATACATATTTAGTTAGACATACAACGATTATAAATACCAATGCTGGATATAAGAATGTAAAGATAAAGTCATGTGTTATAAATAGGGCAATACCTAATATATAACCAGCTGAACAGGCTACGGCTTTACCGCCTTTAAAGTTTGCGAAGACTGGGAAACAATGCCCAATACATGTGGCAAGTCCAGCATACCTCATACATTCAGGTGCTATAGCGTTACATATAACCATCACAATAAATGCTTTTAAGGCATCAAGCGTTATTACGATAGCACCAACTTTTTTTCCTAAAACTCTTCCTGCGTTTGTACCCCCAAGATTACCTGAACCTTTGGTTCTAATGTCGGTGTTAAAGAATACTTTGCCTATAATTAGTGCCCAAGGAATTGAGCCGATAAGATAGCCAATAATGACCCATAATAGTATTTTAAACATGTCTTAATTATAACAAAATTTTGTTATAATAATGCTTATGAGTAATAAATATGATGATAGTAGTATAGAAATATTAGAGGGCCTTGATGCGGTAAGAAAAAGACCAGGTATGTACATTGGTTCTATTGATTATCGTGGTCTTCATCATTTAGTTTGGGAAATTGTTGATAACGCAATTGATGAAGCATTAAATGGCTTTGGTAAAGAAATAATCATTGAACTAAACAAGGATGGATCTTGTTCAGTAACGGACTTTGGTAGGGGCATGCCAGTAGGTAAACATAAGTCTGGTAAAAATACTCTTGAAGTTATTTTCACCGTCTTACACGCTGGTGGCAAATTCTCAGGTGATGGTGGTTATAAGACAGCTGGTGGTTTGCACGGTGTAGGCGCTAGTGTTGTTAATGCATTGAGTAAGTGGTGTGAAGTGGAAGTATGTCGAGATAAGAAACGTTATTTAATGCGTTTTGAAGATGGTGGCAAACATATTGGTAAACTTCAAGAACTTGGCCCAACTAATAAAACAGGATCTAAAGTTACTTTTCTTCCTGATGGCAATATTTTTTCTACCACAACTTTTAACTTTTCAACAATTTGCGAAAGAGCTCAAGAAGAAGCTTTTCTTTTGCAAGGTGTTAAATTAAGAGTTATTGATCATATTCATGGTGAAGAAGAAGAGTTTCATTATGAGAATGGCTTAAGGGCTTTTATGGACTATCTTCATGAAGATAAAGATGTTTTGCATGATGTGGTTATCTTTAAGGGCGAATCCAATGGTATCAATGTTAATATAGCTTTCCAATATACAGATGGCTATCAAGAAAATACATTTTCTTATGTAAATCTAGTTAGAACAAAAGATGGCGGTACTCATGAAGTAGGCTATAAAACTGCTTTTACAAAGACTATTAATGATTATGCACGTACTAATGGCTTATTAAGAGAAAAAGACAAAAACTTTGAGGGTAGCGATGTAAGAGAAGGTTTAACAAGTATTATTGTTGTAACCATCCCGGAAAGCTTACTACAATTTGAGGGTCAAACAAAAGGAAAATTAGGTACTCCAGAAGCTAAGAATGCGGTTGATAGCGTTGTTAGTGAACATTTGATGTACTTTTTAAATGAAAATAAAGAATTGGCTATTTCTTTAATTAAGAAGATTCAAAGAGCTGCGCTTGCAAGAGACGCCGCAAGAAAAGCTAAGGATGAAGCTAGAGCTGGTAAGAAGTCTAGCAGTAAGGCTAAGGAAATTTTAAGTGGTAAGTTAGCTCCAGCTCAAAGTAAAGACTATAAACATCTTGAGCTATTCTTAGTCGAAGGTGATTCAGCTGGTGGTAGTGCTAAAAAATGTCGTGATAGTAAGTATCAAGCTATTTTGCCTTTAAGGGGTAAGGTTTTAAATACCGAAAAGGCAAGTCTGGTTGAAATTGAAAAGAATGAAGAATTAAATACTATTGTGCATTGTCTAGGAGCTGGTGTAGGTGCTAACTTTGATGTTGAAGATATCCATTATGATAAGGTTATCATCATGACCGATGCTGATACCGATGGCGCCCATATTCAAGTTTTACTATTAACTTTCTTTTATCGTTTTATGCGTGAGCTTATTGAAAAAGGACATGTTTATGTTGCGATGCCTCCTTTATATGGTATAAAGACTAAAGATAAAATGACTTATTTATATTCTGATGATGAATTAAATAAGTTTAAAGCTACAAACAATGTTAAATATGATATTCAAAGATATAAGGGTCTTGGCGAAATGGACTCTGATCAATTATGGGATACTACAATGGACCCAAGTAAGCGTACTTTAATTAAGATTAATATTGAAGATGCTGCATTATGCGAACGTAAGATTAGTGTTTTAATGGGTAATAAGCCTGAACTTAGAAGAAAGTGGATTGAGGAGAACATTGATTTTACTTTAGAAGAAGATTATAAGGTGGAAAGACATGGCTAAAAAAAGAGAAGAAATAGTTGAAAATCATCTTATAGAAGCATTAGACGATGTAATGTCTGATCGTTTTGGTGCTTACTCTAAATATATCATTCAAGAAAGAGCTTTGCCTGATGCAAGAGATGGTTTAAAGCCGGTACAAAGAAGAATTCTTTATTCAATGTATTTGGATGGCAATACTAGTGAAAAGCCACATCGTAAGTCTGCTAAGGCTGTAGGACAAATCATGGGTGTATTCCATCCTCATGGTGATTCCAGTATTTATGATGCGATGGTTAGATTATCACAAGATTGGAAGATTAATTTACCATTAATTGATATGCATGGTAATAATGGCTCAATTGATGATGATCCTCCTGCGGCTATGCGTTATACCGAAGCGCGTTTATCTAATAATGCAACTAGATTATTAGAAGATATTGATAAAAATACCGTAACCATGACTAATAACTATGATGATACAGCGCTAGAACCTACTGTTCTTCCTGCATCTTATCCACTTTTATTAGTAAATGGTTCAACAGGTATTGCCTCGGGTTATGCCACAAATATTGCACCTCATAACTTAAATGAAGTAGTTAGCGCGACAATTTATCGTATTAAAAATCCTACGTGTTCACTTGATGAGTTAATGGAAATTGTAAAAGGGCCGGATTTTCCTACAGGTGGCATTGTACAAGGCAAAGATGCGATTAAGGAAGTCTTTAAAACTGGTAGAGGAAAGGTTGTCTTAAGAAGTAAATGTGAGATTATTGAAGGTAAAACTAATAATCAAATTGTAATCACCGAGATTCCTTATGAAGTGGTTAAATCAAATCTTGTTAAGAAAATTAATGATATTTCAATTAGTAAAGAAATTGATGGTATTGCCGAAGTAAGAGATGAAAGTGGTAGAGATGGTTTAAAGATAGTAGTTGATCTTAAAAAAGATGCCAACAGTCAAATGATATTAAATTATCTTTACAAGAATACAGATTTACAAATTAACTATTCCTACAACAATATTGCGATTGTAAATCATTCGCCAACATTATTATCTTTAATTGACGCTTTAGATGCCTTTATTGAATTTAGAAAAGATGTTGTCTTAAGAAGATCGATTTATTTAAGAGATAAAAAGAAGGCTCGTTTGCATATTATTGAAGGCTTAATTAAAGCTATTTCTATATTGGATAGTGTAATTGAAACAATTAGAAAATCTAAAGATAAAAAGGACGCTAAAGAAAATCTAAAGAATAATTATTTATTCTCTGAGGAACAAGCTGAAGCTATCGTTAATTTAAGACTGTATCGTTTATCTTCAACGGATATTAGTGAATTAAAAGAAGAATATTCTTTACTTGTAAAAGAAGTTGCAGAACTTGAATCAATCATTAATTCCAAGGCTGTTTTAAATAGTGTCCTAGTAAAAGAATTAGATAAAGTAAATAAGGAATGTGTTGTACCAAGACGTACTAAGATTGAAGATGAAGTAGATAATATTGTCATTGATAAGATGTCAATGGTACCAAATGAAGACTGTTATATCGCTTTAAGTAAGGATGGCTATATCAAGAGATTCTCAAAGCGCGTCTATGATTCAAATATTGGTGCTTTACCAGCTATCAAAGATAGCGATAGTCTAATCGGTTTAAAGGATGTTCAAACATTAGATACATTATTAATTTTTACTAGTAAGGGTAATTATTTATATTTACCAGTCTATAAGATTGATGAATGTAAATATAAGGACTTAGGAAAGCACGTCTCAACTTATGTCAAAATGGAAGGCAATGAAAAGATTGTTTCTTGTATTGCTGTTAAAAACTTTGAAACTTATGTCTTTGTATTAACTTGTAGTAAACAAGGGATGATTAAAAAGACTTCTATTCCTAAATTTGATATCACAAGAGCCAGCAAATCTCTTAGTGCAATGAAACTAAAGGCTAATGATGAACTAGTTAGTGCATGCTTATGTTATGAAGGTGACGATATTGTGGTTATATCAAAAGATGGTCGTTACAATAAATATTCTAGTGAAGTCTTAAGCGATCTAGCAGCTAAGGCAATGGGTGTTAGTGCCATAAATGTAAAAGGTGATGAAGTGGTTTGTGCTCTTGCATGCAGAAATGATGGTAATTCTATCTTACTTACAACAAATAAGGGTGGCTTTAAGCGTCTACACTACAATGAACTAGAACTAACAAGCCGTAATACTAAGGGCAATCGTCTATTTAAGCAAGTTAAGACTAATCCGCATAGTATCTTGTATGCCAAGGATGTTAATAGTTATTGTTCGTTGTTGTTTAATGATGGAAGCAAACTATCGGTAGCTGCAATTCCATTTATGAACGTTGAGCAAACTTTCTCAAGTCCAATTATTGTAAGTAATGAATATAGCTTTATTAAAGATGATTTAAGTGATATTGAGGAAGCTAAGGCGGTTCCTATTCCTGAAGCCTATAATCAAAAGGAAGTAGAAGAAGAATATACCCAAACTGATTTATTTTAAATATGAGTATTTTTAGACCAGATGAATTATTGAAAAGATATGATGAACTTGATATGAGTGCCTTAAAAAGTAGGGGTTTTAATACGGTTTTATTAGATGTTGATAATACGATTGCCCCATACTATGAAAAACTTCCTGATAAGGATGCCAAAGCATTTGTGAAAAAGCTAAAGGATAATGGCTTTGAAGTGTTTGTATTTTCTAATAACACCGATAAAAGAGTATCTAAAGTAGCTAACGAATTAAATTGTGAATATTATCCATGGGCTTTTAAACCTTTAGCTTTTAGAGGTAATCATTTAATTAAAAAGAAGAAACTTGATAAAAGTAAAATTTTTATTATGGGCGATCAATTATTGACTGATGTCTTATGTGGCAAGAGACTTGGTGTCTATTCCATATATGTAAAGCCTATTGTTGATAGTGATAGTTTTAGAACTAGCATTAATCGTTTTTTTGAAAGGAAGATATTTAAGTATATACTG
>CAVCDR010000087.1:0-2281 GCA_963601025.1 Agathobacter sp.
ACTCTATACGATGTTCAACGCCCTTAAAATTAGCGATAGTATTTCTAATATTATCTACGCTACTTCCTAATTTATAAGCTAAACAAGATGCAACCATCGCATTAAATAAATTATGTTTACCAATAATCTTTAAATCATTTTTATTAAATAGTACTGTATCAAACAAAACTACTTCATCATCTTTTAAACATAAGTCAGCATTCTTTTCCAAAGATATAGTTACTACCTTGCATTTTATATCCTTACAATATTTAACACACTCTTCATCATCTAGATTCAAAATAAACCAATCATCTTCCTTCATATTTCTATAAACCAAAGTTTTAGCCTTATAGTAATCATCTAAACAATCAAAATAATCTAAATGATCAGGTGTAAGATTAGTAATTACGGCACACTCTGGATGGAAACTAGGTGCCCCAAGAAGTTGGAAAGCACTTATTTCTAAAGATAGTTTAGCTTCTTCATCTTCATGATTATAAACAACCTCGCTTACAGCTGTGCCAATATTGCCACATGCATAAGCTTTAAATTCATTCTTTAGGATTTCATAAACTAGGGTTGTAATAGTTGTCTTACCATTAGTACCAGTAATAGCCGCAATCTTATAGTTTTTTGGATAATTTAAAGCTGTTTCAACCTCTGTATAAACCTTAACTTTACTATCCACAAAATACTTAACTAATTTATTTGTATAAGGAATACCTGGATTTTTAACCACAAATTCATAATCTAAATTAAACAAGAAATCAGGATGGCCATTATCATATACTTTAATACCAAGTTTTTCCAATTCATCCTTTTCTTTTATTTCCTTGGCATCAGTGATGATAACCTCATACCCCTTTTTATTTAATAGTTTACTTGCCCAATAGCCACTTTTAGCACAACCAATAATTAATACTTTATTCATACCATATAAGTTTACCACTAACTAAAAGTGGAATAAAATTAATGTATGAAATGCTTAATAATTCTAATGATAATCTTGCTGATCCTATTAATAATTGCTTACGTCCTAATTAAATTATCCTTTATAAGAGATGATAAATTAGAAATAACTCCAGCTTGGAAAGAATATATCGACGCCAATCAACGTGGTAGGGAATATATTTATTCTTTAAAATATGAAGATTTATATGTCAATAGTTTTGATGATTTAAAACTACATGGTCTATTTGTTACAAATAAAGAAACAAATAAAACAATCATTTGTGTCCATGGTTATAAAGCCAAAGATGGTCTATATGACTTTGGCATGTCAGCTAAGTTTTTATACTCTACGGGCTATAACATCTTGTTTGTGGATGATAGAAGCCATGGAAAGTCACAAGGTAAATACATTGGCTTTGGTGTATTGGACTCTAAAGATATCAATTCTTGGGTCGATTATCTAATAAAAGAATATAAACAAGAAACAATCATTCTTTATGGCATGTCTATGGGAGCGGCAACCATACTTAATGCGAGTGCACTAGTTAAAGATAAAGTTAAAGGCATTGTGGAAGACTGCGGCTTTGCCTCAGGTTATGATGAAGTAGCCTATCAAATAAAACAAATGTATCATCTACCTTCATTTCCCCTTGTACCACTTGCCAACTTAGAATTAAAGATACTTGCAAAATATTCTTTAAAAGAAAAGGAAGCTTATAGGTCAATCAAAGAATACCAAGGTAAATTACTAGTAATACATGGAGGAAATGATCACTTTGTATGCACTAATGATGCCCATAAGATATTTGATAGTGCAACCTGTGACAAAGATATATTGATTATTGATGGTGCAAGCCATGCGAAAAGCTATCTTAAAAATAAAGAAGAATACGAAAAAGCCTTTCTTAAATTATTAAATAAAGTCAACTAAAACAGCAGGTTACCCTGCTGTTTTATATTAGTTATGTTCCTCAAATAAGCGATATATTTCGGATACTGGCTCATGAGTAGAAATGGCTGTAATAAGTTTAGAAAGCATTAAGGCAACACTTAATTGTTTTACCTTATTAGTCTTAGTCTTAGCCTCATCAGTTAAAGGAATTGAATTAGTTACTACAACCTCTTTAATAACTGATTCTTCAATACGATCAAGTGCTGGACCTGAGAAAACACCATGGGCAAGACAAACATAAATATCTTTAGCACCAAATTTCTTTAAGATATCGCATGCTGCTACAAGTGAACCAGCTGTATCGCAAATATCATCAACAACAATACAATCCTTGCCATCTACATCACCAATAACACTTTGTGCCTCACATACATTAGGTCTAGGACGTCTTTTATC
>CAVCDR010000088.1:0-19287 GCA_963601025.1 Agathobacter sp.
AAATTTTAAAGTGCATCTGTTTTAATTATTTACCCACAACTATGTTAGAAGGTTCGTTTTTATTAATCTTTAAGTAACTATTTATCTAGATTGGTATATTGTTTATCATCCACCGCCTCGCACCATTCAGTAGAAGTATATTCGCCAGGCACTTCAATGGCAAGATGAGAGAACCAACTATCTTTCTTAGCACCATGCCAATGCTTGATATTAGCGGGAATTGTGATAACATCGCCTACTTTTAAACTTATAGCTTTCTTGCCTTCTTCTTGATACCAACCTTCTCCGTCAACACAAATCAAGATTTGACCTCCACCGCTTGTAGCTTTGTGAATATGCCAATTATTACGACATCCAGGCTCAAAGCTTACATTAAAGACGCCTAATGTTTTATTTGGATCAGTTAACGGATTTAAATAGCTTTGGCCAATAAAATACTTGGCATAGGCATCATTTGGCTCACCTAATCCAAAGAAGCCACCATGAACTTCTACAATGTCATCTTTATATACTTCTTTAGCTATATTAAAGGCCGCCCAAGCCTTAGGCCATCCTGCATAAAACGCAACATGAGTAATAATAGCTGCCATTTCTCTTTGACTTACACCATTTCTTTTAGCGTTTTCAATATGATACTTTAATGAAGAATCACATATTCCTTGCGATAACAAAGAAACAACCGTAATTATGCATCTAGTCTTTATATCAATGTCTTGGTTATTCCAATTTTCGCCAAATAATACATCATCATTAAAATGTGCAAAATCTGGCGCAAAGTTTCCTAAACTATCTCTTCCTGCTGTTTGTTTAATCATCTTGCCTCCTTTAACCAATTAATTATTTCATCTTTCTTTTCATCAGCTTTACTTCCAACTATTTCAATACTACTTCCAATATTAGGACAATATTTTTTTAAATCGCTTAAGCTATTTCCAAGCCCACTTCCTTCATGAGTACAAAACGGATATATTGTTTTATTACTAAAATCATAGCTTTCTAAGAAAGTAAAGACAGCCATAGGCATCGTTCCCCAATAATTCGGATATCCTAGATATATAACATCATAATCATCAATACTATCTAGCTTATTTTTTAATTCTGGATGTCTATTGTTTTCTTTATCATCCTTTGCTTGAGCTATACAAGTTTTATATTCACTAGAATAAGGAACAACTTGTTCAATCTTGAATAAATCACTATCCACTACTTCATTAATCATCTTGGCAACCTTTTCAGTATTACCAATTTCAATGTATTTTAATTGACCACCAAAATAGTTTTGACCATTTCTTGAATAATACGCAATTAACGTCTTCATTTTATTTCTCCCAAGTTAACTTACCAGTTTCTAGAGCCTTCTTATATCTAGATATCTTATAAGATAATCTATCCATCGTCTCCTCAATTTGTTTCTTTTGATTCTTTAGAATATCCATTTGTTCAGTTAATAGATCAAGTCTTGCCTTAATCGTAGAATCGCCTTCTTGGTATAACCTTTGATACTCAACAAGGGTCTCAATTGATAAACTAGCATTACGCATACATAAAGCTAATTCTACCCACTTTAAATCTTCAACTGTATAATCTCTTATGCCGCTACTATTTCTATTTACTTCTGGTATAACGCCAATTCTTTCATAGTATCTCAGAGTATCGCAAGATACGTTATATTTCTTTGAAACTTCATTGATTGTCATAATAAATCATTCACCTCATCAATCCATTTATTTACTTCATCAAGCGGTGTCATAAGCATATCGCCGCCATTAGAATCAAATGTTATTTCCTTCTCACATTTAAAGATAGCGCCACTACAACATCTCTCTATTTCATTAATAACATGTCCTGGCCAACCACCATTAGTCATAAATGGAACAACAATCTTATTATCAAAATTATGTTCGCTTATAAAACTAAGCATGGCAGGAGCCATTGTATACCACCAAGTAGGTGTGCCTAATACAATCACATCATAGCTAGAGATATCAATATTAATATCTTTTAGCTTAGGCTTATACCCTCTATTCACTTCATCTTGCCCCCGTTTTACAACCTCATCATAACTCCCACTATAAGGAATAGCTGTATCAATTCTTAATAAGTCTGCTCCTATTTTCTCCTTAAGCATCTTAGCGATTCTTTCAGTGTTTCCATTTGAATATGAATAATATACAATCAACATCTTCTTCATAAGATACCTCCACAATCAAAGAATAACACTTTGAGTTAACTCCAAGTCAAGATACTACGAACGGTTTTTTAAATTCTTTATTCAAAAAGAAAAACGCATTTAGCGTTTATCTTTCTTATCTTCTTTTTTAGTATCGGACGGTTTTGTTTGTTTAGCTTCTTTTTTATCATCGATATAGTTGCCGTCTTCATCAAAACTATCCCAAAAAGTTAATCTTGCAGGCTTGTCGCCACCATCTAGTCTTTCAATCATATATTTTATAAGCAAACTTTATTTGAATTATGTTGCTTAACGCTTTCTTCCTTCTTTTTAGATTCTTTAGGAGCTGATGACTTACTTGCTTTCTTTTTGTTGCCAATATAATTGCCATCTTCGTCGTAATTATCTAAAAAAGTTAATCTTGCGGGTTTGTCTCCGCCATCTAGTCTAATAAGCATCTAACGCCTCCTTTTTATACCCATATAATATATATTTTTGTCGAAAATATCTACTATATATTTCTTATCTGATATCGATTTAAATGTTTTAAATTTTAGTTTCCCTATTACTTTAGATAAAGGCTTAACAGTATATTTTTTTTCCTTTATAAAGATACATTATTCTTCCGTTGTTTGTAACGATTGTCATCAGTTTGATGTTGCTATACCCTAAAAAGGTATTAATATCTTCAAACGAGAAGTCTCCACCCTTTGGATGGTTATGGCATAGTGCATACTCACAAAATTCATTATCTATCAAATCATCACTAAAAACCGTTTCATCTTCTTTGCCAATAATCGGATCTAAAATTAATTTATTTGTTATATTTACCACTATAGCTACCTCATTAGAATCATTTTGTTCTTTAGATGTCCTCAATATTCTTCTATGTGCTTCTAGAATTAACTTGTTTTCTTCATCACTCAAATCTTCTATCTTTATAAGCTTTAGATTATTAATTGTTGATTCTTTAATTTGAACTTTCTTATTACCATCATCTTTTACAATGATGCTTCTAAGTTTTAGTAATAAAGTTTTTAACAATTAAAATAATTCCTCTCTTAATACATCCTTAACCCTATTATTTGATTGCGTTCTCATAATGTTGAAATTGATTATACAATTCTTATTCTTTCTCACTACAGTCAATAAGTCTTCATTGATAAATGAATCATACACAGAGCTTAATACTCTACCAATTAATTCCTGCCTCTTAGCATCGGGATATTCATTTAAAACCTTTGCATATTCTTTCCTAATCATTGGTTCGCTAATATATTCATTCGCAATCCTAGTCTCAAAATCGGCGCTCTTAACTTCATGATTTTTAGTTCTTAGTTTTTGTTTCTTGTTAAAGAACTCTTCACTAATTATCTTCCCCCATACAACATGACCCCATTTATTTTTATAATCATAATTCTTTGCGATAACGCCCTCTGGAACACAACCTTCTGGCATTAAATAATGCGTCTTACTAATGCAATCTGCTACATCTTGTATTGTTGGGTTTGTAAGTCTTGTGACTTCAGGAATATAAGTTAAGCCAAATTCTTCTAGAAACGGTATATATTCTTCATACGGTAAATATCTACCATAATTTCCATCAAGCTCAAAGACATCAAAAATATAAAATTTCTTCCAAGCATCCGGGTTATACGTTCTAATTGAATGCGGTATTAACCATTCGCCATATAAATAATGATTTGGATGCTTCAACAAGTACCTATTAATATTCTCATCCTGTTTGATAGTCTTATAGAAATCGCCATTATCACTATCCATGGTTAATTCTCTTTTCCTTGAACCTGCATGGATATTACCATCATCTCCTAAAAAGACAACTGAATTTGTTCCATCAATTTTAGGTTGAATAGTAACAGTACCATCAAGAATCCCTTCGCATTCTTCTCTACCTAATTTTTCAATATGTTGATACGATTTGTATTGCATATGTGTCCCTCCTTCTATGCTTATTGCCAAAATCATACACCTTTTATAGTGACATTTACTGTGTCATTTATATTGACATTTAAAGGTTTACTTTCCATATTCCACGTTTTTTAGAGCCATTTCGTTCTATGATCTTTTCATCCTTTAATTCATTTATTTTTCTAAGCGCTGTCCTTCGATTAATCCCCAATCTAAAGGCGATTGCGTCAATTGTGATGTTTGGATTAGTTTTTAAAATGTAAATTATTTTTTTCTTTAATTCATCATTTTCTATCTCATTTATAGTGTCATTTACTGTGTCATCTTCTGTGTCATTTATAGTATCATTTTGTGACTTATTCACAACTTCCCAAACACCTTCTTTGTATGTACCTAGCCTAGCCACGATACCATCTCCTTTTAGTTCCTTGATTTTCCTTGAAACCGTGCTACGACTAAGTTCTAATCTAAAAGCTATAGCAGAAGTTGTAATGTTGGGATTAAGTCTTATTAAAGTTAAAATCTTTTCTTTAGTTTCATCCTTAGGCTTCTCTAATTTTCTTCCTTCTATCCCGTAGTTTAAATTAGGCATAATTACAGTAAACTGATAGGCATCTGATCTAAAATATGGTTTCTTACTTTTGTGGTAGTTTATTTGATTAACATAATTATTAATAATCTTAGAAAAACCACTACCTTTTCTTTCCATATAGCCAAGTCTATTAAAAATATCCGCTATAACAGGATTTCTTCTAGTTGAAGGTATGGTAATTGGATTTCTGTCTTGTATACAAGAACCATCCGGCATACCACCAGGTGAACATATTTCTATACGGTCATCATAAATATCAATATGCACTTCGCTACCGACTATTAGATAATCCCTATGAGCTATAGCATTAACTAACGCCTCATGATATGAACGTTCTACATAATCAGGCATCTCTTCTCTAGAATTTGGTGTCTTACACCACATTAACTTACTATTTCTTTTTATAAATGCTTCGCCATTTTCAATTAAAGAAATAAGACTTCCATTGTATTCAGCGGAATCCAACACATTATCATTGCCTTTATTAAAGCCATTCCATCTTGTACAAAATACTCTTGAATAATATATTGGGCTTTCATCTACGACTAACGCACCGGCATTTGTAAGATATTTGCCTTCAATTAAACCAAACGAGGCTAGATCCTTTTCATCAAAGCTATTACCACTCCACTTTTTATATCTTTCTCTTAATTTACTAAAAGAGAAGTCATTAATCTTATGTTTAGAAACCTCGCTATCATAAGTAATGTTCTTACCTCTAAGCACAAGCCTTCTAAGTTCAACATGGCTAACCTTAATACTCTCGTTACCTACTCTTGTATAAGCTTTTAAACCTTTTTCTGAAGAAACATAATAGGGTGTCTCTTCACCTTTCAAAACCTTAACAACCATTAAAGTTTTTTGTTCAACCTTAATTAAACTAACTTTAAATTCAGGGATAGGATTAAGTTTTTTTTAATAATCTCGCTTAATATTTCACTATCCCTTTTGCCATCTTCTAAACCCACGATCTCATCGTTATCATTAATACCAAATAGTAACAACCCACCATAACTATTCGCAAAAGCACTAACACTCTTACACCAACTAATAGGTTTTTTAATTTCTAACGATTCCTTCTTCTCGTAAACACTGCTTTCACCAATTATTTTCTTTATATCCATGGCCTAATTGTATTAGCAAACTCACTTCTTTTATTCCCAAGTTTTTCCCAAATTTTTCTCATTTTTATCAACATTTGTGGATAAATTGTGGATAACTTAAATAAACAACATTTCAGCATTTTTATAAAACTCCTCATAATCATACTTGTAGCCATGATTATCAAGACAATTTAAGATATAGGAATCTAATTCTAAATCAAAGTCATTTGCCTTCCAATTTTCACTAGCTTGTTCTACTAAATCCTTAATTTCATTTAAATCATCATTTGTTCTAATTACACCAAATGGTATTCCAGTATCAACATTCATCAAAAATAAAGTGCTTGCGTATTTCATACTTACCTCCTATATAAAGTGACTACTAGTCCCAAATAGTCACTTTCTTGTAAAAGATATCTTTTACACTCTTATATTAGAAAAATGGGTGGCTAAAAAATTACCACCCAAAACAATACCTGGCTATTTATTTAACCACGCTTTATGCATCAAAACCCTGTAAAAACCAGCAGCCCATGTTTAAAATATTAAATATTATTCAATTGTTAAATCTTCGCCATTAGATGCAATTACCTTCTTATACCAATAGAAGGATTTCTTACGATACCTTTTTAAAGTACCCTCTCCTGCATCATTTCGGTCAACATATATAAATCCATATCGTTTGGACATTTGACCAGAACCGTTAGATACAATATCAATTGGCCCCCACCATGCATAGCCAAATAAATCTACGCCATTTCTAATGGCCTTTTTCATTGCAAGAATATGTTCCTTTAAAAATTCCATTCGATAAGTATCCTCTACTGTACCATTAACTAGTTCTTCTTTTACTCCTAATCCATTTTCAGCAATGAAAATAGGAACTTGATAACGGTAATATAAATCAACTAAAGCTAAATATAATCCATCTGGATCAATTGACCAGCCACTAGGTGTTAGTTTTAAATAAGGATTAGTCTTACCAGTATTCAAGATATTGCTATCGCCTCTATAAGAATTATCATCTTTTACTTCTGCATCACTTGAATTGGTTTCCTTTTGTACACTCTCAACATAATCCTTAGAGGCAATACGACTTCTATAATAAGTAAAGCTTAAGAAATCAACAGGATACTTAGCGATAATTTCCATATCCTCATCAGTATATTCAATATTGATATTATTATCTTTGAAATACTCCCATGCATAGCCAGGATACTTTCCTCTAATTTGCACATCAGAGAAGAAATAGCCTCTTTCTTTCTCTTTATTAACAACAAGTGAATCTTTTGGATCACAACTCATAGGATATATAGTCTTATACTCAATAACTGAGCCAACTTTAGCCTCTGGATCTATTTCGTGTATTGTCTTTACTGCTAAAGAGCTGGCAACAAATTGATAATGACTAGCTTGATATACGTCTTGTAAAGTATCAGTTTTAGGATCAATGCCAGCAGTCATCCACTCCATTTTATGAATGTTGTTTCCTATTTCATTAAAGGTTAACCAATACTTAACAACGCCTTTCCACCTAGTAACCATTGTCTTAACAAACTTAACATAGAAATCAATTAGTTTTCTATTTTTAAAGCCACCGTATTTATCAGCTAAATTTAAAGGCATTTCATAGTGAGAAATGGTAATCATAATCTCCATTCCTCTTTTTCTTAATTCCGCAAACATCTTATCATAGAATTCTAAGCCCTTTTCATTTGGAGTATCTTCTTCGCCAGTTGGAAAAATCCTACTCCAAGCAACACTAGTTCTATATACGTTAAATCCCATTTCGCCAAATTCAGCTATATCTTCTTTATAGTGATGATAGAAATCAATACCAATATGTGTTGGATAATATTTGGCATTTCGATCGGGATATCCAAATACACCGTGAGGTTGTACATCCGCAACTGAAGGTAATTTGCCATCCTCTAGATATGCACCCTCATATTGATTGGCAGCTGTAGCACCACCCCATAAAAATCCTTTTGGAAAAGTTTCTTGTACTTTATTCATTATTTAAACTCCTTATCAATACTTGCAACAACCGTTTTTCCTGCTTTTGCGTAACCATCAGTAACAAAATTAATCTTCTTATCACAACCAGGAAACAACATCATTGTCGTTAAATCATAATTATTATTTCTAAGACTATATAAATCAACTTTTATAATCTTTTCTCCAGCTTTAACTCTATCTCCTACATTTACAAGTTTCTTAAAGCCTCTACCTTTTAAATTAACAGTATCTATGCCAATATGTATCAAAATTTCAACACCATTATCATCAGAAATTCCAAAGGCATGTAAAGTAGGATACAACATCGTTATTATTCCATTACATGGTGAAACAATATAATCATCTTCGATATCTATTGCTACACCTTCACCCAATGCTTTACTAGAAAAAGCTTCATCTTTAACATTTTCAAGGGGAATTATTTTCCCACTTGAAACCGCACAATATGCATTATCTAAATTAATCTTATTTTTAAAAAACAACATCAATTATTTAACATCACTTCCATCATATAAAGCGTATGTAACTACAAATGAAATAACAAACGCTACTGCTACACCAGCTAAGATAGCACCAATTGTATTCTCAAATATTACTACACCAAGAATGCTAGAATAGCCCATTGAGAAAGCTTTAGCACCCAAGAATCCAGCAACAGAGCCTCCTGCGAAAGCGCCAGCTACTAAACCAATCATTGGTTTTTTAAGTCTTAAGTTTACACCATATAAGGCTGGTTCAGATACGCCCGATACAAAGGCACCAATGGATGCTGAAATAGCTGCTGTTTTTAAATCTTTACTCTTAGTCTTAAGCGCAACTGCAAGACACGCGCCACCTTCGGCAATATTATGTAAAATCCAACCAGGTCTAAATACGTTATCAAAGCCAGTTCTAGAGAATAGTTCCATCATTGGAGCCACCATAAGCATATTTACGCCCATCATTACAAGGAATGGATGAATTGCCGCAATTATACCAGGGGCAAAGCCACCAACATTAGCTTGTAACCAAACAATTCCTGAAACAATCCAAGCACCTACAATATTGCCTGTAGGGCCAAGAATTAATACTGTAATAGGGAAGCCTACTAAAAATACACATAATGGTGCAAATACTGAACGAATTACACTTGGCAATACTTTATAGAAGAACCTCTCTAAATAAGCACATAATATAGCTGCAAAAAGCCCTGGAAGAAGCGTACTACCATAAGTAGTTAAATGCACTCCTAATCCTAACATTGAAACACTTTCCCCAGCCGACATCAAAGTTGTAAAGTCAGGATATAAAAGTGTTAAGGCAATAGCCATCGCAAAAGCCGGATTAGACTTTAAGACCTTACTAGTACCATAAGCTACAAGCACCGGCATAAAGTAGAATGGCGCATTACACATAAAATTAAATAATGTGTATGTTTGGCTAGCGGTAATTGAAGGAACAAAATAGCTTAATAAAGAAAGTATTACCTTTAACATTCCCGCACCATATACAACAGTAATAAATGGCGTTAAGGATTGAGCCATAAAAGTTATAGCCTTCTCAAAATAGTATTTAAAGTTCTTCTTTTCATTTACTAAGTCAGCATCTAAATTTTCATCAATCGCGTCTGTAGTTTCAATCTTATAGTTTTTAATTAAAGCATCATATACAGGGAATAAATTGTTACCAAGTATAATTTGGTATTGACCTGTTCCATATACAACGCCAAGTACCCCATCTAATTTTTTAATTTCATCGTCCTTAGCTAAACTTTTATCATTTAGATAAAGTCTTAATCTAGTAACACAATGTGTAGCCACCTTAATATTTTTCTCACCACCAACAAGATCAACTATATCTCTTGTTAGCTTATCATAATCAATCTTACTCATTTTCTTTTCCTTTCCTTAACTCAAATAGTCTAACTATATGAATCATCAAATATATACAATCTTCATCACTACAGTGATAATTAAATTGTTTAAAAATATAAACTGAAATCTTATTAACACAATCCGCAACGCTACTATATTTTGTGTTAAGTTGGTCAAAAATACCCGCAATCTCACAATCGTTTTTAATAATTGTCTTATTTAAAATACTACCAATAAAGAATTTTAAATGAATTACAAACCGTGAATACGCGAGACTATCTTCATCTAGTTTTGAATCAAGTTCTTCCTCCACAATAGAAATAATGTTATTGATAGAAACTAACATCTTTCTTGTATTGTAGTTTGACCCATTTTCTGCATTAGTGATTAAATGAAACGCAATGGAAGTTGCCTCATCTCTCATAAGTTCTATAGAAAACTTTTCATTAATTAGTTTTACTCCTAATAATCCAACTTCATATTCTTCTCTATAGAATCTTTTAACTTCTTCATTAACAAGCTTCGGCAATAATTCGCCCTTCTTATACTCATTAATAGTGAAGTTAATATGATCGGATAAATTAACCAATAAATTAACATTGTACTTTTTATCTAGTCTACTAGAAGCGATATCAATAATTTGTTGACTTACCTCCACAACCTCAAAAGGTATTTCACCAATAGATAATAAAGCACTATTAATCTTATTATCGACTAATACATAAGATTTCAATATCTCATCAGCAAAAACTAAATCATTCTTTTTCTTTCTGAAACCAAGGCCTTTACCAATAGCAATCATCTCTCGGCCGCTGAGACTTTTAACAGCAACAATGTTATTGTTGACAATCTTAATCACTCTAAAGACTTGATTTCTATTTTTCTCCATTCCATAACCTCCTTCTTATAAGAAACAAAAAAGCAAACTCCCAAAATATGTAGTCTCATACATATTCTAAGAATTTGCCTTAATAACTTGATTAAGTAACAAGTCTTACTTTCCTACAACCAAATTATAATGTAACCGCTTACTGAATGCAATAGGTAAATTGAAGATGTAAAATTATGGTCAAATTATTTAACGCATCAAGTTATATCTAAATTATATATTCTATATAAAACTAGAAGTCCTACTTTTGAAATCTTTTGTTTTTTGTAAAAACAAATATAAAAACTCAAATTAAATTTATTTGCTCACTTCCATAAGCCTATCTATCATCTTTGAATGATATATTGAATCTAAAACTACTATATCATCAACATTACACTTAATAATAGACTCAATCATTTGTAGTCTATACATCATTGTATTCCTGTGAATGTTTAATTTATCTGAAGCCTTAGATACCTTTAATCCTTCTAAATAATAAGTTATACAAGTATTAGTTAAATCGGTATTGTTGATATAATCATAATCCTTTAAAGCTAGATATTCTCTAGATAATAAAGAAGACCACTCTTGTTTATCATAGTGCATCAACATGTCATAGTACTCATACTTACTATAATGAAAATTATTATCCTCATCCTTTAATAAAACACCATATACTCTTGCATTAATTGCTTGCTTAAGATAAATTCTTAGTTTTCTTAAGCTAAGAAAAGATCTACTAACTCCTACTACACAATCATAATCTTTAATGATTTTATTAATATCTTCTAAATAATTGTTTAACTTCTCGTCTTTATCATAGTTAATAACCACAAGCATTTGATTATCATAGACAAAAGAAGTGACATTATCAGTTAACTTGTTAATTTCATTACATAAGTAAATAAAATGACTTTGATTATTAGATACAATAGAAAGAACCTTAAAATACTTCTTAAAATCCCAATTAAATTGTTCTATTTCATTTTCTAAATCTAATAAATTTGAAGTCTTAACCTCAATTAAACGACGATAAAAATATTCTCTTCTTGAATTAGCTAAGGCACTATCATCAATGCTGACCATCAAAATAGATAAAGCCTTAGAAACTAAATTAGCCTTTAATAAATCATCATTAGTTAACTTATGATTAACTTCAAAAACAATTAAATAACCAAGTACAGCATTATTATTAGCTATTCTACATAAGATTCTAGGAATTTGTTCACCAAGATTTGTATCATAAATAAATGCTTTACTTTGATTAAATAAAACTTTTGAAGCTTCATCATTATGAAACGCAATAATTGACTCCTTTGAACAACAATGATGCTTCATGCCATACTCCCATACATCATCATCAAAATCTCTATCACTCTTCATTGAAACAACTTTAAAAAAGGAATTGGTAATCATAACTGGATTATCAAATATATCCTTTGATACTACTCTATTAAAAAAGTCTATATCATTATTATTAGTAATTAAATCAAATAAAATACCCGTTTCTTTTTCTAACATAATCTTGTGCACTTTGCACAAATATTATATGACTTTTCGTTATATTAAACATGTGAAAAATATAACATATTTTCTATACTAACAATAAGGAGAGTATAGAATATGAATTATGACAAATTATTTACACCTGGCAAAATTGGTTCATTAACATTAAAAAACCGTTTTGTTATGGGTGCTATGGGAGTTGGATTCGCTAAACTTGGTGGTACTCCAACAGAACGTACAAAAGCCTATTATGAGGCAAGAGCCAAAGGTGGATATGCCTTAATTATCACCGAAGTTACTAGAGTTCAAGATAGTGAATTTTGCACACCATTTGAACCATCATTAGGTGATGATAAACACATTCCCGCTTGGAAAGAAGTAACTGACGCAATACATAAGCATGGTGCCTACGTCTTCCCACAACTACATCAACCCGGAAGACAATATACAAAAGCTATTTTAGGACATGAAGTATCTGCTCCATCTCCTCTAGCTTGCCCAATGTTTGATGAAGTTCCACATGAACTTACTACTGAAGAAGTATGGGACAACATCCATATGTTTGGTGATGCAGCCTTAAGAGCTAAGAAAGCAGGCTTTGATGGCGTTGAGATACATGCTGGCCATGGTTATCTTGTGCAACAATTTTTATCTGAATTTACAAATAGAAGATTTGATGAATTTGGTGGAAGTCTAGAAAATAGAGCTAGATTTGCTTGCGAGATATGTAAGGATATTAAAAAGAAATGTGGTAGTGATTTCCCTGTAATCATTAAATTATCTAGTGAAGAAAAAGTACCTGGTGGTTTAACTATTTCTGATACTAAGATTTTTGCGAAATATTTTGAGGATGCTGGCTATGATGCTATTGAAGCTACAATTTGTACATATGCATCACTTGATTGGATGTCTGCTCCAGAAGATGTACCAATGGGCTTTAATGCCTATAACGCTAAAGAAATAAGAGAAAGCGTTAATATCCCGGTTATTGCCATTGATAGAATTAATACACCAGAGATTGCCGAAGATATCCTAGAAACAGGAAAAGCTGACTTTGTATCTATTTCAAGACAATCTTTAGCTGACCCTGATTTCCCTAATAAGACAAAAGAAGGAAAAGTATCAGAGATTTCTCCTTGTATCAATTGTCTACAATCATGTATGGGCTATATGACTGATCCTAACCATCTACAAGCATGTTGTCTAGTTAACCCTAGAGTAGGACATGAACTAGAATATAACTTTGATAAAGTAGAAAATCCAAAGAATGTTATGGTTGTTGGCTCTGGCCCAGCAGGACTATATGCAGCCTATGTAGCATCTAAAAAGGGTCATCATGTAAAAGTATATGAAGCAAGCGATAAATTAGGTGGTCAATTTAGAGTAGCTACTCTACCTCCATGTAAGTCATTACTTGCTACTCCACTTCGCTTCTGGATTCAAGAAGGAAAGAAAAATGGTGTTGAGTATATCTTAAATACAGAAGTTGATGAAAGTCTTGTAAGTAAAGAAAATCCTGATGTTGTAATACTTGCAACAGGTGCAAAACAAGCTAAACCACATATTGAAGGAATTGATAATGAAAATGTCTTTATGGCAAATGATGTCATCGAAGGTAAAGTTACAGTAGGAAGAAATGTACTAATTGCTGGCGCTGGTCTAGTAGGATTAGAGTGTGCTGATTTCTTAAGAGAAAGAGGTGGTAGAACAAGTACAATCATCGATATGATTCCAACAGTAAACTATGGCGTACTTGGTGTAGGTACACACTTAAAAGCGAGACTTGATTCAAATAATACTAAGTATATTCTAGGTGCAAGTATTGTTAAGTTTACACAAGATGGTGTTGTCTATAAACAAAACGACAAACAAGATGAAGCTCGTGGTTTTGATAGTATTGTTATTGCTATGGGATCTAAAGCATACAATCCTTTAGAAGAAAAACTAAAAGATAAAGTAAAAGAATTATATGTAATTGGTGATGCAACTAAATCTGGTCAAGCTAATAAGGCTACTGAGGAAGCTGCAGCTGTAGCATTTAAACTTTAATCAATCATTGATAATATTAGGCTTCTTAAAAATCATCTTTCTTAAGAAGCCTTTTTATCAATTAAATCTTTTCCTTAATTAGCCTTTCATATTCTATTTCATCTATATGATATTTCTTTCTAATCACAACATAAGATATTATTAAGGCAATTACAGGTATTAATATCATCAATATTCTAAAAGTAAGAGCTTGCGATGATGTAATTTGCATGATGTAATCATTAGCTTGCGTAAGTGCTTCTTGTTTGGAAAAAGCACCTTTATTAACCTCTATCTCCAAAGCACTAATAGCCTGACTTTTAGCATATATGCCACTAACAATAAGCACTAGTGTAGATAAGCCTTGATTAATGCCTCCCGCTAGTTTAACGCTAAAAGAGCGTACTGCCGAGATTACCGAATCATACCTTTCGTGATACCTTGCTTCATCATATTCAATTGTATTGTTTATCATTACAACAATCACCAAATTCATTAAGCCTTGAAAGAAGAATATGATAAAACCTATTACATTTAATAGAACTATATTTTTTGGTAGCACATAGCCAAAGCCCATAAAAGCTCCATACGATATCAAAAGCGCAATAAAACACATTCTTAATATTTTTTCTCTTGTTAGATATTTTGCGATAAAAGCATAGCTTCCTTGCGAAATAAGCATTCCTAAACCATACATAACCGTAAAGTAAAAGACTAAATCGCCACCTTGAGAATAACCGTATTCAATATAAAAGAAATTAACACCAAATATAATAAGAATATTATTAGTTACATTAAAGAATATAGAAGCTATGCCAGCTGCCACTAATTGGTCGTTTCTAGCAAATATTCTATACATATCCTTTAAAGAAAGCTTTTCTTTACTGTCTTTTCTTTCCTTTTCTTTAATACCAAATCCTGTTAATAATTGAAAAGCAATTAATGCTAAGGCCACAATCAGAGCCACAACCCTATAAGCATTTACAGCATTACCGGCAATCACAATTGGCACAACACCAGCTACTGAAAATTGGCCAATACAAACAAAGATGCTCATAATGGTAACAAGTGAATTTCTTTCTTGGGGATTAGAACTTAACGAAGGAAGGACTCCCCAATAAGCAATATCATTCATGGTGTATGTCATACCCCATAATAGATAAAACACACTGTAGAAACCTACAAACGCCCAACCACTAGGTCTTATAGAAAATAAGCAAGCTATAACAATAGCGTTAGTAATACAACCAATAATAATCCAAGGTTTAAATTTTCCCATCTTAAAATGAGTGTTTTCAATTATAATGCCCATCAATAAATCGTTTACTGCATCCCATATCATGCATATAATCATCACAATACTAATTACAGCAAATTGGGCACTTGTTAAATTCATTGTATATTGAACATACAACATCAGATACATACTCACCAAAGCATAAGCTGCATCACGTCCAGTGGCCCCAATACAATAAGTCCACTTTGTTCTAGAATCTAATTTTTCATTCATATCATTCTTCTTTATTAGCTGAAGCAACTACTTTATCAATTGTTTTTCTACTTAAAACACCACCGCTCTGATTACATACACTATCAATATTTCCCTCAAGAATTCCCTCTAGCATCATTCTTACCTCTGGATCATTGAGCGGCTTTGGAAAGTACATTATTCTTGTTAAAAGCTTACCGATTTTAATCCATCTTCTAGCAAGCGCAGAATAATCTTTCATTTGAACAAGCGAATTTTTTGTTGAAAATTCGCCTGGACCCAAATTAGAGAAATGACTTATTTCATAATGATATATGGATTTAAAATCTTCCTCGCTAAGAGGTGCGTACTTCTTTAAAGTACATTTAATTTTTTCTCCCTTAATTTCTACATTTGTAGATAATCTAATATCATCTAGCGAAGTGCCTACTTGAATCTCATATATTCCTTCTATCTTTTGAAATTGACCATCTTGATATACATCGAAAGCCCTATCATCTAAAACTATTTCAATATTTTTCTTTTCCTTTGGTCTTAAATGAGTTTTACTAAAGCCCCTTAGTTCTTTATTAGCCCTAAAATAATCACCATCTGGATTTTTTACATATACTTGAGATATTTCACTACCCTCTATATCACCTATATTTTCTATTTGGAAACTAACAACAAAATTATCATTTACTTTCTTTATTGTTATATTTGCATAGTTATATTTTGTATAACTAAGACCAAATCCAAAACAATATCTAACTGGAATATTAAAAGTATCATAATAACGATAACCAACAAAGATGCTTTCACGATATTGGATATCATCTATATGTTCGTTTTGTAAGCCTTGTCTAGCAAAATAGCCAAAACTTGGAACATCTTTTTCGCTAAAGGGGATACTTTCAGTAAGTTTACCAGAAGGATTAGTTATACCTAAAATCGCTTCAATAGCCGCCTCTATTACACCTTCGCCTCCTAAATAAAGATGCATTAGTCCTTTACATTTTGAAACCAAGCCCATATCATATGGCGATCCTGAAAAAGATATACAGCCCATATCGCCATCTATTTCTAATAGTTTTTTAAGTAAAGCGGATTGATTATCTGGAAGATTATAGCTATCTCTATCATAGCCTTCGCCTTCCGCTATATCTGTTAAACCAGCAAAAAACAATACTGGCACTCCATTTTGTTTGGCATCTTTTACTGCAGCTATGGCTTGCTTTTCTAACATAGTGTTTCTTTTGAAAGAAGTCGCCTTATAGCCCTTAACATACTTTACATTAACTCCGTATTTTTCAAATTCTTTTATAAAGGAAGAAACATTAGAAGTATTCACATGACTACTTCCTCCCCCTTGAATCCTTGGTTTATCAGCCAATTCCCCAATTAGTAGGATGTTTTTAACATTTTTTAATGGAAATAAATCATTATTTTTTAAAAGTACTATACATTCACTCGCTATTTCCTTAGCTAAGTTATGATGCTTATTTAATATATCCTTAGAAATTTCTTTTTTCTTATCTTTTAATTTATATTCATTATTAAATCTATTTATTCTAGCTACCGAGCATTCAAGTTTCTTATAAAAATTATGATTGCTTTTAGCTTTGTTTAATAAATCATCAAAATGATTACCTAAACTATTTGGCATTTCTACATCTAAACCAGCATTTATACAAGCTGGCAAATTTACACAAGCACCCCAATCACTAATAACTAGTCCACTATATTTCCATTGTTTCCTTAAGACTTCGGTTAATAAATATTCATTTTCACAAGCAGAAATACCATTTAAATAGTTATAGCTAGCCATTATTGATGTTGGATTGGCCTCCTTAATAGCTTTTTCAAAAGCTCTTAAATATATTTCATGAAGTGCTCTATCATCAATCATTGAATTGCTTGTCATGCGATGGGTTTCTTGACTATTGCCAGCAAAATGCTTTAACGAAGTGGCTACACCCTCATCTTGCATTGACTTAATGTATGAAATTGCAAGTTCTCCTGAAAGATAAGGATCTTCTGAGTAGTATTCAAAATTTCTTCCACATAATGGTGAACGCTTTATATTAACACCTGGTCCTAGAAGCATTGAAACGCCCAACTCTTTAGCTTCTATCGCCAGTGCTTTCGCCATCTTTGCGACTAATTCCTTATTCCATGAACAAGAAATAGCGCAAGCTGTTGGAAAACAGGTCGCTACAATACTATCGTTATTCTTGGCATTATCATCTTGTGCACGCACTCCATGGGGGCCATCTGAAACATGATTATCACCTATATGCCACATACCTTGTCCCGTTACTAGACGGCACATTTCTTCAAGATTCTTACTCATAAGGAACCTCCGTTATGACTATCTATATTGTAAATTTACCATTCTAAAATATTATTCTATATTAAATTTATGATGTGTTATATCATATTTATTAGGTAAAAATGGCAAAGAAAAATTCCTCTATTAAATACGAATTTTTAGATAATTCTAAAAATTTTATATATGATGCAAGAGAAACCGGCAAAACGCACAGTTCCTTTAAGTATGAATTAAATCTCTTTAACGCAATTAAAAATGGCGATGTTGAAGGTGTTAAAAACGCTCTAGAATTTTATAAAAAATCAGGTATTATCATCGGCCGTATGTCAAACAATATCGCAAATGAGATACATTATTTTTCAGTGTCAAGTATTGCGGTTGCTATACACTATGCAATTTTAGGTGGTTTAGATGAAAGTGAGGCCTATAAATTAAGCGATAAATATATTCAAGAAATAGATGCTATATCTTCTATGGAAGAAAGTATAAACTATTTGTCTTTAAAAGCTATTGAACTTGCTAGTAAAGTAAGGGAAGAAACGATTCCTAAAATTTATGGCAAACTAATAAATGAGTGTATTCATATAATTCATATCAATCTCCATAGTCGATTAAAGATTGAAGATATAGCTAAATCGTTACATATTTCTAGAGATTATCTTTCACAAGCCTTTAAAAAAGAAACAGAAATATCTTTACATAGATACATCTTAAAACAAAAGCTAGAAGAATCAATAAATATGATGAATGATGGCAAGACAATTGGTGAGATTAGCTATACCCTTGGTTTTTCTAGCGAAAGTCATTTTATTCAATGTTTTAAGAAAGTATATAAAAAGACTCCATACAAATATATTCATAATAGTAACAATTAAATCAAATGAAACCACTTTCATTGAAAATGTAACCGTTATCTTAATTTATCAAATAAAAATGGTCGTATTATGGATACGAAAAGGAGGTTACTTAAATGAAAAAATATTCAGTTATTAGAGTACTAAGAAATCAAAGGGGTCAATCTTGCACTGTTGAAGTAACTTTCAATAATCTTGATGAAGCTTCTAATTTCTCAACTAATTTAAATCGTTTCTATGGAAACAAAGTATTAAATTGGGTTGTTGACCAATACTAATATCTAGCTAAAAGATATAACGTTATTAAAATAAGTCATGAATACATGACTTATTTTTTATTTACTATCTATTTGTTTTATAAACAAATCTAGAACTAACATAATAGGTTTCTGAATATTCAAACACTCTACCATCCTTTAATTCAGTTGGGTGACTTATTTTAAGTAATGGTTCATCTGATATTTGTAGTAGCTTCTTTTGCGTACGAGTAGGCATAACTGCCGAAATAGTACGCCAAAGACCACCATTATTAAGTTCTAGCCCATATTTATTATTTATATAT
>CAVCDR010000089.1:0-10529 GCA_963601025.1 Agathobacter sp.
CGCCGTATACGAGAACCGTACGTACGGTGCAATGAGAGGGTCGAAGAGAACAAAACATTGTTTTCTTCACTCTACTCTATTTGGGATGTTATAATCTTTGGGAGGTGAAAGTATGAATAGCGTTTTAGATATAAAAGATTTACATGTTTCAGTAGGAAACAAAGAAATATTAAAGGGCATTAACTTAACAGTAAGAAATGGTGAGATTCACGCTATTATGGGTCCTAATGGTAATGGTAAGAGTACCTTACTTCAAACTATTATGGGTAATCCTAGTTATACTGTTACAAGTGGTTCAATCACTTTTAATGGAGAGGATGTTCTTAGTATGTCGGTTGATACTAGAAGTAAGAAAGGCTTATTTTTAGCTTTACAATATCCTCAAGAGATATCTGGAGTTACTAACTCTGATTTTTTAAGAGCAGCAATTAACGCAAGAAGCAAGGAACCTATTTCTTTATATAAATTTATCGAGGAAATAGATGCTGGTATCAAAGAACTAAAAATGAAAGATGATTTAGCTCACCGTTTTGTCAATGATGGTTTTTCGGGTGGTGAGAAAAAGCGCAATGAAATCTTACAAATGAAGTTATTAAAGCCTAGTATTGCCATGCTTGATGAAATAGATTCAGGACTTGATGTTGATGCGATTAAACTAGTTTCTGATGCGATATTAAAATTAAAGGAAGAAACAGGATTAGGCCTAATGGTAGTATCGCACTATGAAAGATTCTTTACTTCAATTAAACCAACACATTCACACGTTATTGTTGATGGCAAGATTGTGTGCGAAGGCGATAGTGAGCTAGTCTTAAAGATTGATAAAGATGGCTATGATTGGTTATATGATGAATTAAAGATTAGTCCTATTAAAGAAGAAAAGCCAATGGTTTATTCGCTGGGTACTTGTGCTAGAAATCCGAGGGTAAAAAATGGCTAAGGTCTATGATGATATTAAAGATAATCATTTAGATCTTAAGTTTAGTAGTGATGAAACAATTAGTGTTTTTGTTACTAAAGATTTAACAATTAACTATGATTTAAATGATGGCAATTATAAGATATTAGTTTTCTTTAATAGTGATGCAAATTTAAACTTTGTTGAAAAAGGTAGTGTTAAAAACAGCACTGTTTTAATTAACTATTTAGATTTAAATAATATTACTTTAAATTATGAAAATAATATTGATGTCTATGAGGGTTCTAATTTAACCGTTAATAGTATCTTTCTAGGCGTTAATCATAAAAACATCAAATTTAATTTAGTGAATAAACAAAGAGATAGTGTCGTTAATATATCAAATAATGTAGTATGCTTAAACAATTCGTATTTTTTAATGGATGTCGTAGGTAAGATTGAAAAAGGTGCTAAAAATAGTAAATGTCATCAAAAAAATAGATGTCTTACTTTTGAAAATCCTAAACAAAGTCGCATTTTGCCTGTCTTATTAATTGATGAAAATGATGTAGAGGCTTCACATTCTTTATCTAGCGGAACAATTGATAGTGATGTTTTATTCTATATGAACTCTCGTGGTTTGACAAAAGAAGATGCCTTAAAACTTCTTTTAGTTAGTTATTTAATTCCAAGCGAAGAATTCTATAAGGACTATTTAAAGGGTGAAGTAATTAAAGATATTGTAGATAAGAAGGTGTCTAAGATATGCTTGATATAAGGAAGATTAGAAATGATTTCCCCATGTTTGAAAATAATCCTAATCTAATTTATTTTGATAGTGGGGCAACTACTTTTAAGCCTTATGCGGTAATAAATGTGGTAAATGATTTCTATACTAAGGAAACTTGTAATATCCATCGTGGTGATTATGATATTTCTTATAATGTTTCTAAGAGATATGATGATACTAGAGAATTAATTAGAAAGTTTTTAAATGCTGATAAAAAAGAGGAGATTGTTTATACAAGTGGTGCTACAGCATCTTTAAATACCGTGATTTATGGTATGGCAAATAGTTTAAAAGAAGGAGATGTAATATTAACTAGTTTAGTTGAACATGCATCCAATATCTTACCATTATTTAGAATTGCCAAAGAGAAGAAACTTAATATTAAATATATTCCTTTAAATGATGATGGAACTTTTAATATTGAAAACTTTGAAAAATGCTTTGATGATAGAGTTAAAATTGTTTGTTTAAGTTATGTTTCTAATGTTTTAGGTTATAAGTATCCAATTAAGGAAATTAGTACAATAGCCCATAAACATAACGCTTATGTTTTAATTGATGGCAGTCAAGCAGTGCCGCATATTAAAGTTGATGTAAAGGATTTAGATATTGATTTCCTATCTTTTTCAGCTCATAAGATGTTAGGACCAAGTGGGATTGGCGTCTTATATGGTAAGCTAGATTTGCTTAATACTTTAAGTCCGATGTTTCTTGGTGGGGGAGCTAATGCCCGTTTTAATAAAGAAGGTGAAGTAATCTTAAAAGAAGCGCCGGAAGTCTTTGAAGCAGGTACGCCTAATATTGAAGGTGTTTTAGGAATGGGTGCTGCCATAAAATATTTAGATGAATTTGGCATGAAAAATATCGAAGAATATGATAATTATTTAATTAAGTATATGATGAATAAGCTTGCTGAATTAGATAATGTTACTGTCTATAATCCTAAGGCTGATTGTGCTATTGCATCTTTTAATGTAAAGGGAATATTTGCTCAAGACGTCGGCTCGTATTTAAATAAATATAATATTGCGGTTAGAACCGGTAATCATTGTGCTAAAGTACTTCATAATATTATTGGCACTGACCAAAGCATTAGAGCTAGTATGTATTTGTATAATACAACCGATGAAATAGATAGATTTGTTGAAGTTGTTAAGGAATGCACACTTGAAAAGTGTATAGGAGCGATTATATGATGGATGAATTTTTAAAAAGAGAGATACTTTTAGACCATTATCAAAATCCTCGCAATAAGGGCCTTGTGAATGACGAAAGATATCATATGGTACATAATGCCTCTGATTCTTGTATTGATGATATAAAGGTCCAAATGCTTATTGAAGATGGCATTATCAAGGATGTAAGATTTGATGGTGTTGGTTGTACAATTTGTTTTGCGAGCACTTCAATTATGTCTACTCTAATTAAAGGCAAGACAGTTAAGGAAGCTAAACATATAATTGGTGAATATAAGAAGATGATTAATGAAGAAGAATATGATGATGAATTGTTAGAGGAGGCTAATGCGTTTGATACTTTATCTAAACAAGCTAATCGTATTAAATGTGGAACTATTGGCATTAAGGCCATGGAAGAGTTGATAGATAATTATGAGTAATCAAGATATTATTAAAAATCAAGAAGAATATGCTTATGACTTTAAGGATAAGGATGTTTCTGTTTATAAGACAAGTAAAGGCTTAAATGAAGATGTTATTAGATCTATATCAAAAGCTAAAAATGAGCCTGATTGGATGCTTGAATATCGTTTAAAAGCTTATCACAAGTTTGTAGAAATGCCTTTGCCTAATTTTGGTCCTGATTTAAGTGAAATTGATTTTAATGATTTTACTTACTATATTAAGCCAAGTGAGAAGGTTGAAAAAGATTGGGATAAGGTTCCAGAAACAATAAAGAATACTTTTGAGAAGTTAAAGATTCCTGAGGCTGAACAAAAATTTTTAGCTGGTGTATCTACTCAATATGAATCCGAAGTTGTTTACCATAATATGTTAAAAGAAGTAGAAGAAAAAGGTGTTATCTTCTATGATACGGATACTGCATTAAAGAAATATCCTGATTTATTTAAAGAATATTTTGGTACAGTAGTTTCTTATGCTGATAATAAATTCGCGGCTCTTAATGCAGCTGTATGGTCTGGTGGATCATTTATTTATGTTCCAAAGGGTGTAAAACTAGAAAAGCCTTTACAATCTTACTTTAGAATAAATTCAGAATTAATGGGTCAATTTGAAAGAACTTTAATAATTTGTGATGAAGGAAGTGATCTTCATTATGTAGAGGGTTGTACAGCTCCTAAATATTCTAAAGATTCTTTACATGCGGCAACTGTTGAAATTATTGTTAAAAAGAATGCTAAATGTCGTTATTCAACCGTACAAAACTGGTCTAGTAATATCTTGAATCTTGTTACTAAAAGAACAGTTGTTGAAGAAAATGGCATCATGGAATGGATTGATGGAAATATTGGCGCTCACTTAAATATGAAGTATCCATGTTGTGTCTTAAAGGGTGAAAATGCCAAGGGCATTTGTATATCTATTGCCGTCGCAAGTCATAGCCAGATACAAGATGCTGGCGCTAAGATGATTCATTTAGCTCCTAATACTTCTAGTACTATTATTTCTAAGTCTTTATCTAGAGTTGGCGGTAAAGCTAATTATAGAGGCCTTGTTAAGATTGGTGAAAAAGCTATTAACTCTAAGGCTAAAGTTGAATGTGATACATTGATATTAGATGATCAATCTACCAGTGATACTATTCCTACTAATATTGTTTCTAATAATAGTTCAACGATTGAACATGAGGCTACCGTTTCTAAGATAAGTGAGGAACAGCTATTCTATTTAATGTCTAGAGGCTTATCAATGGAAGAGGCTACCCAAATGATTATCTTAGGCTTTATTGAACCATTTACTAAGGAACTTCCAATGGAGTATGCGGTAGAACTTAATCAACTTTTAAAAATTAATATGAAGGGTTCTATCGGCTAATATTCTCTTCTAAACTGTTTAGTGTATAATTGAATAGTTTAGAGGAGTTTTTTAATGTTTGAGAGAAAAGAAGCCAAAAAATTGGCGAAAGCTAATTTGAAGAAGCATTATGTTATCTTTGTTATAAGCTTACTTGTGGCATCATTTATTGGTGCAAGCTTTGCAAGTTCAACTTATCTTCTTAAAAATGAAGATAGCAGTTTAGAAATAAAATCTTATGCGGTTGAAAGAAATACTATTACGGATTTACTTTTTAATGGTCTTAGTGCTGCTGAACAAGATGTTAAGGATACGCCTATTGCTGATAGAAAACTTGGTCCTATTGAAATAGGACATAGTAATGGCGTGCTAGCTATGGCTGCTAGTAATATCTATAGTGGATCTATTTATGTCATTGTCTATAAGATGGTAAATACTTTAATTAGTTCAACAGATATCGTTGCCAAGTTGATGGTTGTATTATCGGCAATATTTTTAGCTTTAGTATCAGTCTTTGTAAGAAGTAGCTTTAGAGTGATATATCGAAGAATATTCTTAGAAGGCTATACCTATGATGAAGTTAAAACAACAAGATATTTATTTATCTTTAAGATTAAGAAATGGTTTAATGTAGCGTGGATTGCCTTTAAGACGGAATTATTTTTATATCTTTGGAATCTTACGATAATTGGTGGCATTATTAAGTTTTTTTCTTATTCCCAAGTTCATTATATTGCTGCTGAAAATCCTGGTATAAAATCCAAAGATTGCATCAATTTATCTAGAAGAATGATGAAGGGTCATAAGTGGGAATTATTTATATGTTATGTGACTTTTATTGGTTGGTACCTATTGGATACGATTACCCTTGGCATAACTGGTATTCTATATTCTAATGGTTATATTGAATGTTTTCTTGTTCAATATTATGTTTATTTAAGAAGATTAGCTATTGAAAATAAGATTGAAGGTTATGAATTATTGAATGATAAATATCTATTTGAGTATGCTGATAAGGATTCTTTAGTAAAGGCTTATGAAGATGTTTATGCCAACAAGGGAGAGAAGGTTATTTATCCTACTTACTCTAATAAGATTGAAAGCTTCTTCGCCTTAAATTTAGGTGTTGTCTTAGATTATGATGATAAATCTAATCAATTTAATAAGGCCTTATATTCACAAGCTAAAAGAGATGCTTATGCCGATGTTTTTAAAACTGAAGATTATCCAGAAAGATTATCTCCATATAAAATTGACGAAAAAGTTAAAAAAGATACTGTCTTATTAGCTAATAGACAATATTCAATTACTACTCTAATTATGATTTTCTTTTTATTGTCTTTTGTAGGCTGGCTTTGGGAAGTAGCTTTACATGTTGTCAATGAAGGAAAGTTTGTAAATAGAGGTGTCTTGGCTGGACCATGGCTTCCAGTATATGGATCAGGCATACTTTTAATCTTAATTTTCTTATATAAATTTAGAAAATCGGTTGTTAGTCAATTCTTTAGCGCTGTAATACTTTGTGGCTTTGTAGAATACTATACAGGTCTATTCTTAGAGTTAACTCATGATGGCACTAGATGGTGGGATTATTCAGGCTATTTCTTAAATATTAATGGCAGGGTGTGTGCTGAAGGTTTAATTGTCTTTGGACTTGGTGGTGTTATAGCGGTCTATTTCTTGGCACCACTAGTTGATAACTTTTTAAGGAAACTTAATGGCGTATTCTTAAGAGTCTTATGTGCTATTTTAGTAATTTGCTTTGTTATAGATGTAGTACATTCTACAAAACATCCTAATACTGGTGAAGGCATTACTAGTAAAGTAGACAATCAAATTGTGGAGGTATATTGATGTTAGCGTTAATCTTATCACCATTTTATGTGGCGATTATTTATTGGGTATGTCGCAGATGGTATAAATTTGTTACAACTTTAAATATTAAGAATAAAAGATTAGATTTTTGGCTAAAGCACTTTTCTTGGTCGATGTTTATTCTTACTTTGATTATTGGCGTTGCTTTCTTATTGCCTGAAAAGGCGGCTGGCTTAAAAAGAATACTTTCACAAATTGGTTCTTATTGGCTAGGTATAAGCTTATATTTAATTCTTTTTGTTGCGGTAGTAGATTTATGTAGATGGATTTATTCGAAGATTAAAAAGGATGAATACAATGATTTTAAGGCGAGACTAATTTGTACAATTATTATTATTGTCGGAACTGTTTCAGTTTCAACATATGGTATCATCAATGCCAAAATCGTTAGAACGACCGAATATACTATTGAAATCAATAAAGACGGTGGCGAATTTGATGAAATGACTATCGCCTTATTTGGTGACCCACAATTTGGTTACAACATAGGTGACTATCATTTAAAACAAGCTGTTGATATTATCAATAGTAATGATGTTGATTTAGTATGTATTGCGGGTGATATCTTTGATAACCAATATAGTGCTATCAAAGACCCTGATAAATTAATTAGCTTATTTAATCAAATAGAGTCTAAATATGGTGTTTATGGTGTACTTGGCAATCATGATGTGGAAGAACCTATCTTATGTGGTTTTACTTTTAACGATAAAAATATCAAGGAAAAAGTTGCGAGTGATGAAATGTTACAATTTATCAAAGATTCCAATATTAATCTTTTATATGATGAAGGTGTAACGATTGCTGATTCGGTGGTGCTATATGGTAGAGCTGATGAAGAAAGACCAAACCTAGGTAATACAACTAGAAAAAGCGCAAGTGAAATTGCTAGTGAAGTTGATACTACAAAGCCTTTCCTTGTATTAGATCATGAACCAAGAGAATATGAAGAACTTGAAGAAGCAGGCGTTGATTTAATGATGGCTGGTCATACGCATGATGGTCAACTTTGGCCAACAAAAATCGCTACCGATATTATTTGGACCAATCCCTGTGGTCTTTATGTAAGTAATGCCTTTCATGGTATTACGACATCAGGTCTAGGTTTATTTGGTCCTAATATGCGTGTTGGCACAATTGCCGAAGTATGTATTATCCATGTTAAATTCACTGGCTAAGTAAATGCTATAATAGTGGCATGTATGTTTGTGAAATCTATATAAGAAATACATCATTATTTGTAAATAAACTTTTTTCTTATGCTAGTAAAGAATATATAGAACCGTTTAAAAGAGTTAAAGTAAGCTTTGCTAAGGGGGAATCTAGTGGCATTGTTATTAACTGTATTGAGATTGATAATCTATCAAATTATGAAAAAGAAAAAGGTTACAAGCTTTTATATATAAAAGAAGTATTAGATGATTTTCCAATTATTGATAATAGACAATATGAATTAGCTAAATGGTTGTCTAAAACAACTATTTCGCCTTTTATTTCTTGTTTAAACACAATGCTTCCCAAGGTCTTACAAACTTCTAAAAAACTCGTAGAACCTATTAAGGAAGATAGAGTATATAAAAATCCTATTAATGTTAAACTCACTGATAAACAACAAGCTTTCTACAATAATTTAGTTGATGGGATGCTAGCGAAGGATGCCAGAAAACTTTCAATTCATATCTTTAATAAATTATTAGATTTAAATCTTATTTATCTAGATAAAAAAGAGAAAGAATATAAAAATGAAGGGTTGTTTATTAATGATAATTTTAAGGAGTTAACCAATGATCAAAAGACGGTATATAACACTTTTATTAATAGTGATAAGCAGGTTTCATTATTATATGGTGTGACCGGTTCAGGGAAGACGGAAGTCTATTTACATCTTGCAAGAAAGTATCTTAATGAAGGCAAAGAAGTCTTAATTTTAGTTCCTGAAATTTCTTTAACACCACAAATGATAGCTAGGGTAAAGGAACGTTTTAATGATGTAATCTTCTATCATAGTGAACTATCTGACCAAGAAAGATACCTTCAATATAAAAGAGTAAAACAAAGCGAAGTAAGGATCGTGGTAGGTACTAGAAGTTCTATCTTTTTGCCTTTTAATAATCTAGGTTTAATAATCGTTGATGAGGAACATGATACTTCATATAAACAAGATAATACACCTTGTTATAACTTAAAAAACGTGGCCTTAAAAAGAGCTTTTGACTTTAATAGTAAAGTATTACTAGCTAGCGCTACGCCATCTTTGGACTCTTATACAAGAGCATTAAAAGACGATTATGAATTGTTAAAGTTAGAGTCTAGAATCAACAATAATCTTCCAGATATTGAAATTGTTGATTTAACTAAAATTAAAAAAGGTGATTCTTATATTATTTCTAGTAAATTAAAAGATGAAATCACAACCTGTTTAAATAAACACAATCAAGTAATCATATTATTAAATAGAAGAGGCTATTCCCCAATTGTAAAGTGTGGGGATTGTGGTAGTACTTTAATGTGTAGTGATTGTGATGTGCCTTTAAACTATCATAAGGATACAAATACTTTAAAATGTCATGTATGTGGTAAACAATATAAGAATATCTGTTCTTGTCATAAATGCCATAGTGATAACTTAATTTATTATGGCTTTGGTACTTTAAAGGTTGAAGAAGAATTAAGAAAACTATTTCCTAATGTGAATATTGAAAGAATGGATAGAGATTCAACTAGTAAAAAAGGCAGCCATGAAGCTATTTTAAAGCGTTTTGAGAACAAAGAAATAGATATCCTAATTGGTACCCAAATGATATCTAAAGGTCTTGATTATCCAAATGTTACTTTAGTTGGGATATTAAATGCGGATGCTGGTCTTGCTCATCAAGACTATAATGCGGCAAAATTAACCTTTGATTTGCTTATGCAAGCAAGCGGCCGAAGTGGTAGGGCTAATCAAAAGGGCAAAGTTATAATACAAGCCTTTAATCCTGAACATTATGTTTTAAAGGCTGTATTAAAACAAGACTATCAATACTTTTATAATGTTGAGATGCATTATCGTTATAATACTTCTTATCCACCTTATTATCATTTAATTGAGATTTTACTGTATGATAATAATGTTGAATATTTAAACAATGCTTTAAAATATTTCAATGATAAATTAAATAATTTAAACTATAAACATTATCGTCCATTTCCTTTAGGTAAGATAAAAGGTAACGAAAGATATCGTATCTTAATGGTTAATAAGAGCTTGAAGAATATGCTTGATGATTTATGGAATATTATTGATGAATATTTAAAACTTAAGCATATGGCAAAGATAAAAATTGATATTGATCCACTATATTTAGAATGACAGAAAGACAGTTAGCTTTAGAAATTATATATAAAACTATTAGTGATAATTCTTACACTAATCTTTTAATGCGCCATAAATTAAATGAAATAGAACCTAGTAAAAGACCTTTTGTGACCAATTTAGTAATAGGTGTATTAAAAAAGTATGATTATTTATTATTCTTATTAAAAGATTATATTAAGAGTAATACATCTACTAAAAATAAGGTTATTTTATCTATGGCCTTATATGAAAAGATATATTTAAATAAGGCATCTTATATTTTTAATGAATATGTAAATCTAGGCAAAAATGATTATGATAAAGCTTTTATTAATGCGGTGTTACATAATGATATAAAGGTTATTAAAAGTGATAATGAATATATTAATGAATCATTACCAAAATGGTTATATGACTTATTAAGCAAACAATATAACGATGATGAATTAAAGAAAATATTAGATAACTATCAAAGAATTCCAACTATCTATTATCGTATTAATCATCATAAGAAATTAAGTGTTAAAGATATTGATTTTGTTAATAAAGATATTTTCACAAGTGAAAACAATCTATTAAATAGTGAAGAATTTAAAGAAGGTCAATTTTATATTCAAGATATTAATAGTGCAAGTC
>CAVCDR010000090.1:0-4271 GCA_963601025.1 Agathobacter sp.
GACCCAATGGTATTAGAAAGATAGTATATAAATGTAAAGCCTTTAAACAATATTCAATTACTGTGGAGTCATTATTAAAGAGTAATATAAAACTTCTTCCAAATAGCCAAATCGAAATAAACATGATGCTACAATAGCCAATACATACTTTGCAAATATACTTATAAGCTTGTTCAACTCTATCCATCTTATAAGCACCAAAATTATAAGAAAGAATGCATTGGGTACCACCACTTATGCCAGATAATGGCATTGTTACAATAAGCATAAAAGATTGTAAGATAGTATTTACGCTGATCAATAAATCGCCATACTCACTACCACCATATTTCTTCAAAATATAGTTCATTGCAATAATCATCACATTATCAAAAGCAATAATCAAAAATTGTGTCATACCAATCTTTAGAATATTTATACATATTTTAGGTTCTACTTTACTAAACGATAAAGAAACTTCTACCTTATTCGAAAATAAAATGCATAGTACAAATACACAAGATATAAATTGACCAATAATACTAGCTAAAGCAGCTCCACCAATTCCCATCTTAAAAACAAACATAAATATTGGATCTAAAATAATGTTTGTTATAGCGCCAATAAGAACTGAAAGCATGCTTAATTTAGAGTATCCTTGGCAACTTATAAAGTTATTCATGCCAATAGAAAGCAAGGCAAAAGGTGTACCGATTAAATAAATCCTAAAATATGTAGAAGCATATTCAATAGTATTTTCACTAGCTCCAAATAAAAGTAACATCTTATCAGCTAAAGGAAAACAAATTAACATTACTAGAAATGAAAAGAAAATAAGTAAGATAAAGGCATTACTAATTATCTTTTTGGCACTAGCATTATCTTTTTCACCCATTTTTATAGCACAAAAAGGAGCGCCACCAACTCCAACCAAAGAAGCAAAAGCGCTAATCATAGTAACAATAGGTCCACATACACCTACTCCTGCTAAAGCTAATTTGCCAATACTTGCTAAATGTCCAATATAAATACGATCAATGATTGAATATAAGACATTAACAAACTGTCCAATCATTGAAGGAATGGCTATATTAAACACTAATTTTTCAATTCTTTCATTACCTAAATCATTCTTCACGAAAGAAGATTATACAAAAAAGTCTTCCCTAAAAGAAGACTTTTTTTTGAATATAAAATATAATCCTTGATTAATTATTCAGCCATACCAGCTGTAATAATTGCCATAGCATATACTTCATCAGCATCACAGCCTCTAGACAAGTCGTTAATAGGAGCATTTAAGCCTTGTAAAATAGGTCCATATGCAGCATAACCACCAAGTCTTTGAGCAATCTTATAACCGATGTTACCAGCTTCAATCAATGGGAAGATGAAAGTATTAGCTTTACCAGCAACCTTTGAATCAGGACATTTTGTCTTAGCAACAACTTCTGAAACAGCCGCATCAAATTGGAATTCACCATCAATAGTTAATTCTGGATCAATCTTCCTAGCTTCAATTACGGCATCATGTGATAACTTAACTGTGCCACCCTTACCAGAACCATAAGTAGAAAATGATAATACAGCTACCTTTGGATCAATGCCAAAGTATTTAGCTGTTCTAGCAGTTTCAACAGCAACCTCGCCTAATTGTTGAGCAGCAGTTAAAACAACATTACCATCTTTATCTAATTTATCACTATAAGAAATATTGATAGCGCAATCACCCATCGCAAGCTTTTCTTCCTTGCCATCTTTTTCTTTAAATAAGATAAAACAAGAACTTACAAGGTTTGCACCCTTTCTAGTCTTAACTAGTTGCAAAGCAGGTCTTACTGTATCAGCAGTAGAGTATGTAGCACCACCAAGTAATGCATCGGCCTTTCCCATCTTAACAAGCATAGTACCAAAGTAATTAGACTTACTTAAAGCAGTCTTGCATTCTTCTTCAAACATCTTACCTTTTCTAAGTTCGACCATAGTACTAACCATTTCATCCATACCCTCATAAGTTGCAGGGTCTAAAACAGTTGCCTTAGAAACATCAAAGTTGCCTTCATTTGCAGCACTTGCTACTTCATCCTTGTTACCACAAAGAATTACGTCCATTAAATCTTCTTTTAAAAGTCTATCAGCAGCGCTTAAAATTCTAGGATCATTACCTTCTGTAAAAACAATTGTCTTACGACTATTCTTCAATTTTTCAATAAGTTTATCAAACATTGCCATAATTATTCACCCTTTTCTAAAGCTAAAGTCTTAGTAGTTAAATCACAAACCTCAGTTGGACCATAATATTGAATAGCACCAGGATAAGTGTAACAAGTCTCAACAGCCCAAGTATCTCTATTTGCCTCAAAATACCTAAATGGAGCACCATTTAAATCAACTAAAGCCTTCTTAATAACTGGCTTATCTTCGCCATGTCTTCTTTCCATATTCATCATCTTAGTGATAGGCATGCCACCAGCAACCCACTCTTCAGCAGGCTTAGATAAATTAGAAACCTTAGATAAATAACCATTGTATCCATATTGGATTAACATGAAAGCATTATAACCAAGTGAATAGCAATAATCAGCATCAAAGTTAGAAGGGAAAGCACATCTACCTTCATAACCAAAGAAGTGATGTAATGGATTAAATTTACCATTATATGTACCATTAGCTTTTCTTTCTTCTAGATTAGCCTTAACTAATGCAGAGAATAATTTTTCAGACTCGATTAAAGAAACTTGAACATTACCATGAGGATCTCTCTCTAAGAATAATTGTTGTTGGATAGTCTCAGGAAGAATAGCAAATACAGCCATAGACTCTTTAGTTAAACCATTTTCAATAAAAGCATATTTTTCCTTCCAAGTCTTTAATTCATTGAAAGCGTTAGCCTTTTCACCAGCTAATAATTCATTGATTTCAGCAATTAAAGTACCAAATTCAGGAACAAATTCGACAACACCCTCAGGAATAATAGCAACACCAAAGTTCATACCCTTAGCAGCTCTATTAGCTACTGAATCAGCAATATAGTTAGCAATGCTAGCTAAAGACATCTTCTTTTCAGCAACTTCTTCAGAAATTAAGCAAACATTTGGTTGAGTCTCTAATGCACACTCTAAAGCAACGTGTGAAGCACTTCTACCCATTACCTTAATAAAGTGCCAGTATTTTTTAGCGCTATTTGCATCTCTTTCAATATTACCAATTACTTCGCTATAAGTCTTAGTAGCAGTATCAAAACCAAATGAACATTCAATATCTTCATTCTTTAAGTCGCCATCAATAGTCTTTGGGCAACCAATAACTTGTACACCACTATTATGAGCAGCGAAATATTCAGCTAAAACAGCTGCGTTGGTATTAGAATCATCACCACCAATAATAACGATAGCTGTAATACCATGTTTCTTACAAACTTCAGCAGCTACAGCGAATTGTTCTTCGGTTTCAAGTTTTGTTCTACCAGAACCAATAATATCGAAACCACCAGTATTTCTAAATTGATTGATATATTCATCATCAAAGATTAAATAATCATCCTCAAGTAAACCACTAGGTCCACCCTTGAAACCATATAATACGTTTTCACTATTAGTAGCCTTTAAAGCATCATATAAACCACAAATTACATTATGGCCACCTGGAGCTTGACCACCAGATAAAATAACACCAACTACTTGTTTCTTACTAGCTGAAGTATTAGTACCCTTGGTAAAAGTGATTTCCTTTTTACCATAAGTATTAGGGAATAGTGCCTTAATCTTATCTTGATCAGCTACACTTTGAGTATCCTCTCCCTCTTTAACACAGATTTCACTAATTCCATGTTTTAACATCCCAGGAAGTTTAGGAACATAAGTAAGTCTTGCTTTTGTAAGCGCAGAAATATTCATTTTTTCTCTCCTTTTAATTTACTAAAATATTTTAGCATTTCTATCTAGCAATAATAAAAAAAGATAACAAATAATTTCTATTTATACATCAAACCAAATAGTTTTCTTGCAATAGGACCCACAATAAAAAATTGTGCAGGTAAGGCCATAATAAAATTCTTACAATAAGTTGCTAAATAATCCGGAATAAAATTGCTAGTAAAACCATATCCACGATATACTCCTAAAATGCTAGCTAAAGCTACTTGGCTTACTACTGTAAATATTTGAATCATGATAATGATGACAATTTGTCTATCTTTCCCATTTACCACCTTAAATGCAAAGTGTTTAGCTACTTTACCCTTAACTTTTTGAAAAACGTATAACTGAATGTTGATTCAGTTAAAATTTATA
>CAVCDR010000091.1:0-6430 GCA_963601025.1 Agathobacter sp.
TAGCAATGTAATAATTGGTATTAATAATATCTTTTCATCAATATCTTCTATATACTTGTTTGTTGCGCCTTTTTAACAATATTTTCTATATCATCCGTTCCGTAAATTTTATTGATACCAAAACACTTCTTACCAGCGTCCTTTAGTGATGCACCAATATGATATCCTTCCACTCCATCAAGGATTAAGAATCGATCATGAAATGCTGTGGTTCTTTTGACTGTTAAAGTAGGATACTGTGCATTAAAATTCCGAATATCCTGCACAGAGATTCTTGCTCCTGGAAGTGTATAAACCACGACATTAACTTCAGCATTCTTTTTTGCCAAGATATTAAGCGTAATGACATCAACATATCCGTCAATTAAAATTATTTCTTTCTTTGCATGCCTAATAATATCCGTAAGCAAACTAAAGGCATCAAAAATCTGTCCATCATAAAAAATCTTTTGATTATCTTCCTTATGGTCTACCATATATGCAAATATCTTTCCAAATTTCTCATCCGTATCCTTTTGATATTCTAACTGTCGCAGTTCAATATTGTTGATTCTCTCAAACATAAGTGCATTGCTAGCTATGAAATGACGCATTTCCTTAAAAGCTCGCATTATAAATATACTCTGTTGTTCAGCTAGCTCTCCTTTAAGTACTGTTGCAAGCATATATATTCCCTGTTCAGTAAACGCGTATGGCATCTTTTTTATATGCATGCCACGCTTATTATTCTTTACGTTTAAAGTCGCAAATTGCGACTTTAAAGAATCAGGTATCTCATTTTCGACAAGCTGAAACATAAAATCTTCCGGAAATCTACTAATATTTCTTTTTACTTGCTCATTTAATCTTTTAACTTCATAGCCATATATTTTCGCCAAGTCGTAATCTAGCATAACCTGTTGCCCCCGAATCATATATACTTTGTTTTTGATATCCTCAAACGAGGAAGTTACTTGCATTTCCTTATCCACGCAACATTCTCCTTTATAAAGTTTTTATATAAATTATCAATCTTTTATCAATTTTAAAAAGGTTTGTTGCACTTATTTTATCATATAAGCACATGCCTTAAGATTGCCTATATTAGCGAGGTCAAAAAAAGACTAAGCATTAAACTTAATCTTTTTTGTAATTGATATATTCTGTTTATAAGCTACTATTTGTTTAGATATTCATCAATTGATTTGGCAGCTAACTTACCAGCACCCATAGCTGAAATAACAGTAGCAGCGCCAGTTACCGCATCACCACCAGCATAGACTTTATCTTTAGTAGTCTTACCAGTATCATCAACGATAATGCCGCCCTTCTTAGTTACTTCTAGGCCACTTGTGGTTGACTTAATCAATGGGTTAGGAGTTGTACCAATTGAAATAACAACTGTATCAACTTCTAATTCAAATTCAGAGCCAGGGATTTCAACTGGTCTTCTTCTACCACTCGCATCAGGTTCACCAAGTTCCATCTTGATACATCTAATGCCCGTAACAAAGTTGTTCTTTGGATCACGAGGGTCATCAGGATTATGATAGCCAAGGATTTCAACTGGATTATTTAATAATCTAAAGTCAATTCCCTCTTCCATTGCATGTTCAACTTCTTCTTTTCTAGCAGGAAGTTCTTCTAAAGAACGTCTATAGATTACATATACTTTTTCAGCACCAAGTCTTAAAGCAGTTCTTGCAGCATCCATCGCAACATTACCACCACCAACAATCGCAACTTTACCACCTTTCATAATAGGAGTAACAGGATCATCGTTATATGCTTTCATAAGATTAGATCTAGTTAAGAATTCATTAGCTGAATAAACACCATTTAAAGACTCACCAGGAATATTCATAAATGAAGGAAGACCTGCACCAGAACCAATATATACAGCTTCATATTCATCTAATAATTCATCAACTGTAATAGACTTACCAATAACAACGTTAGTATCAATTGTTACACCAAGATTGATTAGATTATCAACTTCTTTTTGAACAATTGACTTAGGAAGTCTAAACTCGGGAATACCATATACTAGTACACCACCTGCAGTATGTAAAGCTTCAAAAATAGTAACCTCATAACCCTTCTTAGCTAAATCACCAGCACAAGTTAAACCACTTGGGCCAGATCCTACAACAGCTACCTTATGACCATTGCTTACAGGTTTTTCAACTTTTTGATCATGAGCTAAATGATAGTCTGCAACAAATCTTTCAAGTCTACCAATACCTACTGGTTCACCTTTTATACCTCTAACACATTTAGATTCACATTGTGTTTCTTGAGGACAAACTCTGCCACATACAGCAGGTAAAGAAGAAGATAATGAAATAACATTATATGCGCCCTCATAGTCCTTTTCTTTAATCTTAGAAATAAATTCAGGAATATGAATATTAACAGGACAGCCTTCAACACATCTTGGGTTTCTACAATTTAAACATCTATCTGCTTCGTCAAGAGCGATTTCTTCGGTATAACCTAAAGTAACTTCTTTAAAATTATGGCCTCTTTCAATTGGATCTTGAATAGGCATTGGATTCTTTTCTAATTTCATATTAGGCATAGATCTTAAGCTCCCTTCTTAAATAAGTTACATGCTTCATCATATTTGTGTCTTTCAAAAGTAGAATACATTCTACCTCTTGACATAGCCTCATCAAAATCAACTTCATAGCCATTAAAATCAGGACCATCTACGCATGCAAACTTAGTAACTTTCTTACCATCAACATTTAAAGTTAATCGGCAACCACCGCACATACCAGTACCATCAATCATAATTGGGTTCATTGAAACATCAACTGGAACATTAAATTCTTTACAAGTTAAAACTACAAATTTCATCATGATAAGTGGTCCAATAGTAATTACTTTATCAAAGTGTCTGCCATTTTCTAACATTTCTTTTAAAGGAACTGTAACATTGCCATGTCTACCATATGAACCATCATCACTCATAACAATTAGTTCATCACTAGTTTCCTTGAACTCATCTTCAAGAATTAATAAATCCTTGTTTCTAAAACCAATGATACTGGTAACGTTGCAACCAGCTTTCTTTAGTGCCTTGGCAACAGGTAAAGCAATAGCACATCCTACACCACCACCTACAACACAAACATCTTTTAATCCTTCAACTTCTGTTGGAACACCAAGAGGACCAACAAAGTCATGTAGCTCTTCGCCAACTTTCTTTTGGTCAAGTTCTAAAGTAGTAGCTCCTACTATTTGATAAATAATAGTAACAGCACCAGTCTCCGGATTAGAATCAGCAATAGTTAATGGAATTCTTTCACCAGTTTCAGATACTCTTAAGATAATAAATTGACCAGCTTTAGCCTTTTTAGCTACAAATGGTGCCTCTACTGTCATTCTTGAAACAGTAGGATTTAATGAATCTTTTGCTAAAATCTTATACATTTGTCTCTCCTTAAAAGTGCCTATCTTGGTCTTATAAAAGTTCCCATATATTAACTTTAATAAAATCAAAATTTCACAAGTTCATTTTATCATTATCAAACAAAATAAAAAATAAAAGTGGAATATTTTCCACCCTTAAATTTCAACAAGTATTTCACTTAATAAATTAAATGCTTTATCACTTGATTTTTTAACGTTTTCCTCAAACATACTACCATCTCCATCAAGTGTATCTGATATACATTTAATCGATAAACATCTAACTTTATTTAAGAAACAAGTTCTCGCAATACCCGCAATTTCCATATCGCATATTAAACAGTTTAGGCTTGCAAGTTTTTCCTTATCTTGCCTATCTTCGACAAATCTTTCACCACTTGCCACCAAACATTCTTTTAAATCAGGTTTAATTTTTTTAGCTAATTCAATCAAATCTTTATCAAGTGGTATTTCTACTGTATCAATATCATCATATTGATGTGGCAAAACATTTTCAAAACATGATGTATCAAAGTCATGGTTTATGGCACCTCTTACTACAAATAAATCCGATACTTTTATATCTTTCACTAACGCTCCTGTAACACCATAATTTAATATTATTTCTACAGCATATTTGGTAATTAAATATTGGGTAGCACATGCTGCATCAATTTCCCCACATCCAGATTTTAAAGCATATACTTCATTATTATTAATAATTGTCTTATATACCGTTCTATTATCTATATTAATAGTTTCAACTGTATATTTACTTTCTAAAAAACTTTTTAATTCACGCTCAATCGCAATTATAATTCCTATTTTCATCTTGCACCTCACAAAACAATTATAAGTGATAAAATTGATAACGTGTTTGAAAATAAAAAAGAAATATTATTAGAAGGATTTAAAGACGGCATTCCTATTGGACTAGGCTATTTTGCTGTATCGTTTTCATTAGGCGTATTTGCTGCAAGTGTAGGACTAACACCAATTCAAGGTGCCGTTGCCTCATTATTAACTAATGCATCAGCTGGTCAATATGCTGGTTTTATGGTAATTGCCACTAATGCCTCATACTTACAAATGATACTAATGACAATCATTTCATCATTGCGCTACTTATTAATGTCAACAGTCTTATCAAGTAGATGTGATGAAAGCTTAAGTCTTAAACATCGTCTATTATTAAGTTTTTATATTACCGATGAAATATTCGCTATTACGATTGCTAAAGATAAGAAAGTTAATCCCTATTATACATATGGTGCAGTACTACCTGCTACAACCCTTTGGGCACTAGGCACAATGCTTGGTATACTAGCTGGTAATATCTTGCCGAGTAGAATTGTATCAGCCTTATCAGTTGCCTTATATGGTATGTTTATTGCGATAATTATCCCGCCATGTAAACAAGATAAAAATGTTCTAATTGGTGTAGTAATATCTTTCATCTCTAGTTTTCTAGCTACTTACTATATTCCTTATATAAAGACTTTAAGTAGTGGAACTAGAACAATTATTCTTACCATTATCATTTCAACATTTATGGCTATACTAGCTCCTAGAAAGGATGAGAATGCATAATACTTGGATATATATTTTAATAATGGCCGCTACTACTTTTCTAATAAGAGTACTTCCAATGGTCCTAATAAGAAAAGAAATAACTAATCCCTTTATTAAATCCTTTTTATATTATGTTCCCTATATTACTTTAGCTGTAATGACCTTCCCGGCTATTGTAGAAGCTACAGACAGTTTACTTGCTGGCTATATCGCCTTAATAGTAGGAATTATAGCTGCCTATAAGAATATGAACTTAATTTGCGTAGCTAGCCTATGTTGCATAGCGGTTTTAATAATTGAATTTATAGTATAAGATTTAGTTATGAAAAAATTATTATGTTTATTATTAACTTTTCTATTATGCGCATGTAACTCTTCTTTACCAAAGCCCGAGCTTGCGGAAGGTATAAGAGGAAGTCAACTTGGCATTGATAAAAATATCAATGAATCTACTATTGATAATTACTTAAATAGAAGCGACGCTGTATATCGTGATATGCGTATGCTTAAAGATGAAGCTAATTATGAAGCAATTGGTGAGGATAGCTATTTAAGTGGCTATGTCAAAGGCTTTGAAGTAGTGCCTTATCCATATTTATGTAATGTAACTGGTCTTCCTAGTGAGGTAGGCTCTTCATACACTGGAACTACTCTATTTACTTTAAATGATGATGGAACATATACCGCCAACTATAAAGAAAGTAATGAAATATTAGAATCACTATTCCCTAAAGATAAAGTAATTTTCTTAATGTGTGGTGGAGGCGGTTACGCTGGCATGACAAAGACTTTATTAGTATCACAAGGTTATGACGGCGATAAAATTTATAACGTTGGTGGCTATTGGTACTATGAAGGAAAGAATAGTATTTCAACAAAAAAGGATGATGAAACTTATGATTTTTCAAATGTTCCTTATCATGAAATAGATTTCAATAGTTTAACACCAGTTGAAGGCTATGATTCAAACTATCAAAAGAATAATAGTGATGATAGTTCTAGTACCACTACATCAAATATCAAAGAAATAAGAAGTTTAAATACTCTAGAAACTATGATTAATAATAAAGATACATTCTTATTACTAATATATTTAAATGGTTGTACATCATGTGCTGCCTTTAAGCCAATAGTTGAAGAATTAGCATCAACCAATCAAGTTGATATCTACTCTATCGCTTTAGATGAAGTGAAAGATTATTATCCTGATATAAAATACACTCCAGCTTTCTTAGTATATAAAGATGGTGAACTTTTAGATTATCTTGATGCGAATAAGGATGAAGATACTAAATATTATGAAAACCTCTATAATCTATCAACTTTTGCAGCTAAGTATCTAGATATAGAGGTTACAAGTAGTGATACAAACAACACTCAAACAGAGTGTGATACTAACGCTTGTAGCTTAACTAATGACTAGCTAAAACGACATGCCTTAATAATATTGAAGTTGTAATGG
>CAVCDR010000092.1:0-6436 GCA_963601025.1 Agathobacter sp.
ACTTTCGTTATTACGATAGCCAACAACGAAACTTAAGATATAAGACATCATATGTGAAATCTTATCGTTTTCTTCCATTTGTTGTCTTACTTGAAGCTCAAACTTTCTCTGTTTTAAGTAAAGTTTTACAGTATTGTTAACTCTTTTTTTAACAACCTTCGCAATAAATGGCCTTCTTATATAATCGGAAACACCCAAATCATACGCCTTAACAATCTTATTATCATCATCTTCTGAAGAAATCATAATTACAGGAATACTTTCCATATAATCCTTATTTCTTAAAACAGTCAAGATATCAAAGCCATCCATTCCCGGCATAATAAGGTCTAACATAATTAAAGAGATTCTTTGTCTTAGTTTTTCTACTAAAGTAATACACTCTTCACCATTTTTAGCCTCATATATTTCATAATCCTTCTCCAAGAAACTTCTTAATAGGATTCTATTTAAATCCGCATCGTCAACAATCAAAATAATTGGTTTTTCATTAGTAGAAACTAGATTACTATTACCACTATCTTCACCCCATTCAGAAATAATAATATTCTTTTTTGATTTAGCTTTATAAAGCAATGAATCAGCCTTCTCACAAGCACTACCTAATGTCTCATTTTCATTTAAAATAGCACCAATACTTAAACTAATTTTAAATCCTGGATGTTCACTTAATGTTAAATCATTAATATTATTTCTAAATATTTCCAATTTATTTTGGAAAGCTGAAACTGTTACATTTGGTAATATCAACAAGAACTCATCAGGGCCAATTCTAATAATTGAATCATTTGTACGAATATTTTTGGAAATGGTATCCGCAATAGTTTGCAATACTTCATCACCAAATCTTTCGCCATACTTATCATTGATTTCCTTAAAGCCATCAACGTCAATCATGGCAATGCCACAATTGGTATATTTATTATTCTTCTTTTCTTCATAATAAAGCCTATTATAGGCATTAGTTAAAGGATCACGATAAATCTTATTATTAACACTTGCATAATTCTTTAAGAAATGATTATAAGAGTCTGGATCAACAAAGGCATTATCACCTAAATCCTTTATCATCTCAATAACACAGTTTTCACCCTCTACATTAAAATAAGTTGAATATACCTGGTAGTACTTTCCATCCAGTATTTCAATCTTAGTATTAGTATTTTTTTCAAGAAGTGTTAATAAAGAAATACAGTTTTCACAAGGCTTATTTTTACCCCAAAATTCATAGCACTTACATGGCTCACTCACGCCATCTAAAGACTTCCTACCACATACTTCTTTTTCATGAAGAAGTCTAACAACAGGAAAAACAAGCTTTAAATCGCTTAATATTTTATCTATTTCTTCTTTTGTATAAACTTTCTTGTTATCTTCCATAAAATTATTTTACATCATACTATACATGCTAAACATTGGTAAATAAATACTTATTACAATATATCCAGCAAAAATCGCCAATATTATTAACATTGTTGGCTCAAGTTTGTCAAGTGCAGCCTTTACCGCATAATCTGACTCATTAGCGTAATAATCACTAATGGTCTTTAAAGTCTTAATTAGTTCACCACTTTGTTCACCAACACCAGTCATCTCTTTTAAAACATTGGGTAAGTACTTACTAGAAGCCATCGCATCACTTAAAGATACACCAACTTCAATTTGTTCAGCCATAGCATATACTTCTTTAGACATGGCATAGTTAGATAAACATTTACTAGTAACTCTTAAGGCATCGCTTACTACAAGACCCGCATCAAGTAAAGTAGCCATAATATTAGAAAATTCTTGAGCATTAGTTAAAGATGTAATCTTACCAATAACTGGTAATTTTAATTGTTCCTCAGCCTTCCATACTTTGCCCTTTTCGTTACTTGTATAAAGCTTATAAATAATATAAATAACTAGTATTATTCCAAGAAGCAACATCCAATAAGCAGTAAACCAATTACTAACAGCTATTAAAACTTTGGTCATACCTGGAAGCTCTCCACCAAGTTCATCAAAGACACTTGTTAAAGTAGGAACTACTACTACCATTACAACTATTACAACAATTATCGCAATTACAAAGACAAATAACGGATAGGTTGTAGCTGACTTAAGTTTTTGCGTTGTCTTAAAAGACTTCTCAAAATAGTTTTTCATATTATCAAAACTATTAACCAAACTACCTGATTGTTCACCAGCCTTAATAGTCTCAAGGAAAACTTCAGGTAAACCATCATAATTCTTTCTAAAAGCCGCCTCAAGACTACTACCATGATTTACATCATCATAGGCCTTCTCTAGCATCTTCTTAAGTCTTTTATCTTCTGTTTGATTGGCAATCATCTTAATACAAGTATTAATTGGCGTACCCGCACTTAAAATAATTGAAAATTGTGAGCACATAACAGATAGTGCCTTATTATCAACTTTCTTACCAATTTCTTTAGAAAAGATACTACTAGCAGAAGTATTTTTTATTTCTTCGATGTTTAAGACTAAACGATTTTTCTCTTTGATTTTTTCAACCGCTTGATACTCATCAACCGCCTCAATAACACCCTTTACTTTTTGTCCATCGAAAGACAATGCATTATATTTATAACTAATCATAATTATTCAATTGTAGCTACCTTATCAACGATTTCTTCTAAAGTAGTAACACCCTTTTCAACTAAATCACGACCATTAACAATCATTGGTACAAATTCACTAGATGAAGAAAGTCTTTCTCTAAGCTCAGAACCATTTAGTCCTCTAGAAATATCTTCACGAAGTTTAGCGTTCATAGTTAAGATTTCAAAAACACCAGTTCTACCTCTATAGCCGGTATCAAAGCACATATAACAACCTTTACCCTTATAGAAATGTTTACCAGTAGGATCAATCTTAGCTAAATCTACCATATCCTTACTTGGTGTTACTTCTTGTTTACAATTAGGACAAATTCTTCTTACTAATCTTTGGGATACGATACCTCTTAATGATCCACCAATTAAATAAGGTTCAACACCTAAGTCCTTTAATCTATCAATGGCGCTTATTGCATCTTCGGTATGGACTGTTGTTAATACCAAGTGACCAGTCATAGCAGCACGCATGGCAATACTAGCTGTTTCACCATCTCTAATTTCGCCAATACAAATAATATCAGGATCTTGTCTTAAACAAGATCTTAAAGCACTGGCAAAAGTTAAGCCAATCTTTTCATTTATCGCAACTTGAGTAACTCCATCAATCTTAAATTCAACAGGATCTTCTAAAGATATCATGTTAACCGAACTATCTTTAAGTTCTTCAATCATGGTATATAGTGTGCTAGTCTTACCAGAACCAGTAGGGCCTACAATCATAATCATTCCTGAAGAATTCTTTAAGATTCTTGAGAATTTCTCATTGTCTCTTTCAGTGATTCCAATACCTTGTCTATTTAAAATGTTCTTATCTCTTAATAAGATACGAATAACAATCTTTTCACCATATATTGTTGGCAAAGTAGAAAGACGTAAGTCAATTAAACTTCCATCGTTTGATCTAACTTGTGCACGACCATCTTGAGGCACACGGTGTTCAGTAATGTTCATTTCACCCATTACCTTAAATCTAGAAATAACTGCATCTTGAAGTTGCTTAGGAATATTTAAGATTTCTTGTAAAGAGCCATCCACTCTTATTCTTACCAAAACATCATCTTCTCTTGGTTCAATATGAATATCACTAGCCTTTTCTGCTAAACTTCTTTCTAATATAGAATTAACAAGCTTAACAGTAGGCGCAGCAGAGCTTTGGTCTTTAATTTGACTATTTTTCGCAACATCTTCAAAAGTGGCATCAATGCCTCTTTCTTGTTTCATTTGTTCAATGGCGATAGCCGCACCCTCATTTTCATAAAGAATAGATAAGGCTCTACTAATACCACTGCTATAGGCAATACAAGGAACAACCTTTAATTTGGTTATTTGTTTAACACTCTCTAATGCATTAAAGTTTAAAGGGTCTTCCATAGCTAAAATAAGATTGCCCTTATCTATTTTTACCGGAACAACTCTATTTTTTACTGCAATACTTTTTGGTACAACATTGGCCATACTAGGATCAATTTTTTCTTTATTGATATCAATAAAATCAATGCCTAGTTGCATCTTTAAGACGTTGATTAATTGTTCCTCGCTAATGTATTTGTTTTCTACTAAAACACTACCTAATCTTTTACCAGAATCCTTTTGTAAGGCAATAGCTTGATTTACTTGCTCAGGAGTTAAGATATTCGCATCAATGAGCATTTCACCTAATCTTTTATTCTTCATAAGACCTCCTTTGCACAATAAAAAGACATTCCTCTTATATATAAAAAGATAACATATTTAGACCCTCATTTTCAATTGACAAACTTTAACTTGCGATAATAATTATCTCCTTATTAGTCTTAATAAAATTGATTAAACTTAAATAAAAAGTAATCGTACCTGATTCCTTTGTAGACAAGATATTCACAAGATAAGAATCTAATGTTTCAATAGTTTCCTTATGGGGATGACCATAATTACCATTAGTACTAATAATGGCATAATCAGGTAATATCTTACTTATAAAATAGGAACTTGATCCACTCTTAGAACCATGGTGACTCACTTTTAAAATGTTGATTTTCCCTAGTTCGTATTTATTTACTAGTTTATTTTCTACAGCTCTTGAAATATCACCAGTAAAAAGAAAAGATAAATGATTTAAATATAGATAATAAACTAAACTATTATCATTTTCATCATCATAGGAATCAACATATAGATATTGAAGTTTTATATCCGAAATAATATCTTTTCCATCTTCTACAATTTCTTTAATCTTAAAGTCTTTCTTTAAGGCTTCTATATTGCCTGAATGATCTTCATCACTATGGGTAATTATTAAATAATCAATTGTATAGATGCCTTGATTAAATAGCTCTTTCTTTAGCTTGTAGTAATTATAGTTAGATCCAGTATCAATTAAAATATTGGTTTTACTTTTAATCAAAATAGAATCCCCTTGATTTACATCTATGTAAGAAACGTGGGTAAGAGGATTATTTATGCCACTAATTAAACATATCAAGAGAATTAAATATAATAGATATTTCTTATGCTTTTTGATAAACACATTACAAATAAATAATATTAATAAGGTAATAAGTGATATCTTCCCTCTTATGGAAAAGGTCATCACTTTTAAGATAAAACTTAATATTTTCATGATAAAAACAAATGGTTTATATAGAAAAGATAAGAAGAAAGTAATAAAAGTGATTATAAAAATAATGATTCGAATATTAATATAATGTTCAAATAAGAGACAATTTAAAATACTTACTTGACCAAAGAAAAAAGATTGTATAACGCCAAGTATAAAGACATTATTACGATATTCGGTTAAGTTTAAAAAGTTAAATAATAAACTTATTAAAAATGAGTAATTATTAAATAAATTAGTATTTATAAAGGAAATAATGAACAATTTAATACTCAACTTATTGATTGATTCAAGTTTTAAGAAAGATAATATAAAATCGATCATTATTAGTAAGAGTTTTATTTCAAAACCAAATAATAAAGTATAAACAAAAATTAAGGCAATAGATACATATTTGTTCTTTTTAAAGATTTTAGTAAGTAAATAATAAAACGCAAAACCATAGCCTAAATAATAGTCAAATTCATTATCATCAACATAATCATTTAACAATATCTTCTTATACAAATTATCTTCATTAGCTTTCTTATATAGTTCCTTAAAGGGTAAAGAAAAAGATAACTTACTATATTCATTATTAAGATATAAGATATTTTTATTTAGTAGCTCATCATCTTTTGCCTTACTAGAAACATTATTAAAGTAAACTATATCTCCTACTTCTAAATAATTACTATTAGTCTTTATTTTATAGATTAACTTATCTACCACTACATAATTAGTTTTCTTTTCACTTACATAACCTAGAGGAATAATATCAAAGTTTACTAAACTTAATAGATAAAAGACACATATCAAAACAACAAAGAATATCCCATCATATAGATAGCTAATAAATAAGTATGCCAATGAGAATAATAACAAAAAGATATTCTTAAAATATATATTTAAGACAAAAAGAAAGGCTATCTTAAATAACGATAAGGTCTTTAATTTTTTCATATTTCTTATCGCCTATTCCTTTTACGTTCTTTATATCTTCAATTGACCCAAAAGCTTGTGTTTGTCTATATTCAATTATCTTTAAAGCTGTTTTTTCGCCAATTCCAGGAAGTGTCATTAACTCTTCTTTGGAAGCGTTATTAATGGAAATTTTACTTTCATCTTTTTGTTCGATAATTACATCTTCACCATTAGAAAAAGTATAATCATCACTATAGTAATCATTAATTTCTTCATCAATATTATCTTTTAAATCATCATAGGTAGTACCCAATGG
>CAVCDR010000093.1:0-14969 GCA_963601025.1 Agathobacter sp.
ATTTGTAATCAGTAGGTTACGGGTTCAATTCCTGTTGTCGGCACCAGTTGTATTATTAAAGCTCATTGAGAGCTTTTTTTCTTGTATCAAATAAAATGGGTTTCCCCATCTTATTTCTTATAGTTATCAATCACAATCTTATATCTATCAAGTACTTCGTCAATTACCGTACTCCAAGATACCGGAATAGTCTTTTTAGCTTCAATGCCTAGCTTTACCATATAATCAGGATCATTTAAAGCTTCCTTTAATACTTCATGTAAACTTTCACTAGTATCTAGGCACAATAAGCCATTTTCTTTATCTTTAATACATTCGCTTGGCGCACTATCTTTTACGACAACTGATGCCGTTCTAGCATTAGCCGCCTCTCTTACAACCATTGAATAAGTATCATATAAAGAAGGGAATACAAATAAATCAGCTAATGCATACAATCCATTTAATAAATCTTCATCATAAATATGTCCTGTAATAACAGTTTCATTTTTGATTCCGATCTTTTCAACATATTCTTTTATTTCATCTTCATGAGGACCTTTTCCAGCTAATACCAATTGGAAAGGTAGTCCATCTTTTTTAACTAAGGCACAAGCCTCAAGAATACGTTTAATATTCTTTTTCCAATTCATTTGGCCAACATATAGTAAAACCGGATTAAAGTTAAGATTGAAATGCTTTTTAGCCTTAATAGCTAAAGTATAATCAATATCCTTGATATCCATACCATTTTCAATTACCTTAATTTCTCTTTGATAACCATATGTTCTTAAAGTCTCAGCCGAGTTTTCGCTAACTGTCCAAACTTCATCACACTTGTTATAGAAATTAACAATCACATCCGTACCAAACTTAGCTAAATGTTTAGAACCAGTAATTTGTAAAAAATCATCATAGTATTTAGAATGGAACGATCCAACAATTGGTACGTTATGATTCTTACCATATTTAATGCCCTGTAAGCCCGCAATAAAAGGTGTATGCACATGAACAATATCTAGATTTGTCATATCTAGTCTTTTATCATAATGAGCATCAAGCAAAGGAACACCAGCACTATATACGGTAGTAGGTACCACCGTACTATAGTAATCAACTATATCAAAAGGAAAATTGCCACGATAGCCCATATCTTCCATTGGCACTATCGCATAAACTTCTTCACCCTTTTCACCTAGTGTTTGGCAATAATTGTAGGCAACTCTACCAACCCCATCTACTACCGGTAGAAATGAATCTGAAAATTGTCCAATCTTCATAAGTTAACCTCGTCTAATTCTTTCTTATAATTTTCAAGCAGTTCTTCTAGTTCATTATAAGACTCTAGCTTTGACATTTTATTTTTAATTATAGAACTATTATATAAACCGCTTATATAATGGGGAGCTAAACCCCTCATTTCTCTTATCGCAATATTTTCACCCTTTAACATCACAAGTTTTTGTGCATGTCTTAAACACATTGTAATTTTATCAACATAAGATACACTAGTATCCATCTTACCCATTTCATAATCATTTATTTCTTTGATTAAAAAAGGATTGCCAATAATGCCTCTGCCAATCATTATCGCATCACAATAGTCTTTATACTTAATATAATCTTCTAATGTCTTAATATCCCCATTGCCAATAACCGGCAAAGAAATACTTTCTTTCAGCTTTCTAACAGCCTCCCAATCAGCCTTGCCTTCATACATTTGGCCTCTTGTTCGACCATGTAAAGTAATTGCCTTAATACCGGTATTCTCAAGTTTTTTGGCTAAATTAAGATAGTTTTTATGCATACTATCAAAACCTAAACGCATCTTTACGGTAACGGGCTTACTAGTATTTTTTAAGACTGTTTCTACAATCTTAACAGCCTTATCTTCATCCTTCATTAAAGCACTACCAGCACCTGTTTTAATTACTTTAGTAACAGGGCAACCCATATTGATATCAATGATGTCACATTCGCTATTTTGATCTAAATATTTAGCCGCATAGCCCATTGTATCAATATCGCTACCAAAAAGTTGTAGGCTTACTGGATGACCATTTCCAACATCAATCATTTTGGCTGTTTTCTCATTTTTATAAAAGATGGCCTTATCTGAAACCATCTCGCAACATACAAGTCCTGCCCCAAATTCTAAACACAGTTCTCTAAAGGCAGCATTTGTAACACCAGCCATAGGAGCTATAATTAGTGGGTTTTTTAATTCAACATTACCTATTTTTTTCAGCATACTTCAAAAGTAAGTCAATATCATCCTTATTGTAGGTATATTCTTTTTCACAAAATTCGCACTTAATTTCAATCTTTTCATCATTTGCCAAATCCTTTATATCATCTTTAGAAAGAGTTAAAAGACTAGCCAAGAAACGTTCCTTTGAACAATCACAATGATATTTTACTTCATGTTCCTCCAAAATTTTGGCATCAGCAAATAAGCTATTAATATATTCATTTAAATTATTATTCTTTTCAATAACACTAGAAATAGGTTCTAACCTTTTAGTTAAGTCCTCTAGATAACAAATATCCTCTTCAGTGTGGTCTGGTAAAAGTTCTAATAGTAAAACACCAGCTGACTTACAAGAATAATCAGTATCAACTAATACTCCTACCGAAACAATATTCGGTCTTTGTTCAGACACATTAAAATAATAGGCAAAATCATCACCTATCTCACCACTTACTAAAGGCACTTGGCTAGTATATTGGCCCTTATTTTTTAGATTACGTAAAACCTTTAAGTAACCATTTTTGCCTACTACTAAGCCAACAGCTAATTTATTAGAATCATTATATTTTAGATAACAATGATTATCACCAACAAATCCTTTTACATTTCCAAGACAATCAGCGCAAGCCATTATCGTACCAATACTGCCTCCACCGTTAATGGTTGTCGTGATTGGTTCATCAATTTCTTTTTCCATTAAACCAAGACATGCCGTAACTGACATAACCCTACCAAGAGCCGCCAATGAAGTAGGCCAACAATCATGGATATTACGGGCATCTTCAACTAACTTTGTTGTATCGCCTAAATAGAAACGTAAATGATTATTTAAAGCAGTTCCAATAATAATTTTACTTTCCATTATTCTACGTCCGCTCCTAGTTTTCTTAATTTTTCTACAACGTTATCATATCCTCTATAGATATGATATGCATCTTTAATAATTGTCTCACCCTGCGCCATTGCACCAGCAATAATTAAGCCAGCGCCACATCTTAAATCAGTAGCCCTTACTTCACAACCCTTTAGTTTTGTAGGACCTAGAATAGTCGCCCTAGCTTCACCAACATCAATAGAAGCTCCCATTTTATTTAATTCATAACAATGCTTAAAACGCTCAGGATAAATTGTCTCAACAACTTTAGAAACGCCTGTTGCGCTACATAATAATGGTGTAATAGGCTGTTGTAAGTCTGTCGCAAAACCTGGGAAGGTTAAAGTTTGAATATCGGTAGCCTTTAAATTATTAGCACTTAAAACTTTAACATAATCACTACCCACTTCCATTTCAACACCCATCTCTTCTAGTTTTGATAAAAGAGCCTCTAAGTGTTGAGGAATAACATTTTTAACAGTTACATTATCACCCACCGCAGCAGCCAAACAAATATAAGTACCAGCTTCAATGCGGTCAGGAATAATATCATGGATACAACCTTTAAGTCTATCCACGCCATCAATGACAATATCACTAGTTCCAGCACCACGAATTCTAGCGCCCATTTTATTAAGCATACCTGATAAGTCAATAATTTCTGGCTCTTTAGCTGCATTACGAATGATTGTACGCCCCTTAGCAAATACAGCCGCCAACATAATATTGATAGTAGCTCCAACAGAAGCAATATCTAGATATATTTCATCGCCAATTAATTCATCGGCGTCAATTTGAATATTTTCGCCATCAGTAACAATCTTAGCACCCAATGATTCAAACCCCTTTAAATGTAAATCAATTGGTCTAGGACCTAGATTACAACCACCTGGATAAAGCATCTTAACATGCTTAAAACGGCCAAGCAAGGCACCCATAAAGTAATAAGAAGCTCTAAGTTTTCTTACTTCTTCGCCATCTAAAACTACGTTTTGAATTTCTGTAGGATCAATAGTAAAAGAATCCTCTTTCTTTTCAACCTTAATATTTAATTTATTAAGCAAATTAACAAGAGCGTTTATATCCTCTATATTTGGTACATCATATAATTTAACTATTTCACTAGCTAAAACAACAGCAGGCAATATCGCAACAGTGGCATTCTTACTTGAAGAGATTTCAACTTCACCGCTTAATCTCTTACCACCTCTAATTTTTATATAGTCTTTCATCTTCACTATTTTATCAAATAATGTTCTAGCTATAAAATAAAAAGTCATCCGAGGATGACTTTTACTAATTATTGTTTGCTAGCCCAATCTTCGCCATAGTAGTTAATTACTACATAAACGTTATCAGCAAGCTTACCCCATTTACAATCAGAACCAATATCTGAATCGCTATCATTAACAACTTCAAGAACTTTGATTGTAGCACCATTTGCTGCCTTAGCATTACCACTATCATTTGAAAGACTTGCTTGTAAATCGCTAGATAATGAACTATAGCTTACTCTATCATATGATGTACTAGGTCCACTTCTTACATTGATACCACTTTCAGCAGTAACTTTATAAGTATCGCCACTTGTAGTAGAAGAATCTGAACTTGAATTGTTATTAGTATTTGAACTAATTTGTGCTTGAAGTTCAGTAATCTTGTTGTTCAATTCAGTGATTTGAGCAGCGGTAGTAGTCTTATAAGTATCATATTCACTCTTTAAGCTTGAATAAGCCTTATTCTTACTAATGCCCCATACAATGCCAAATATTGCAAGTACTAATAATAATACTAATACGATGCAACCTACGACAAGAGTAGACTTTCTTGGTTGAAGACCACCACCATCTTCTTCATCATCATAGTATTCGTCATCATTTTCTTCTTGATAATTATCGTCATCATCACTCATCTTAAAAATAGAACGATCAATATCATCTTCCTTTGGTTTAATAGATGAGAAATCAGGAATATCTATTTGGTCATGATTCTCATAAGGGTTCTTGTCTGTCATAATTTTATCCTCCTAATATTACGCATCCTTTTCAATAATGCGATATCCTTCATATTCACCAGTTAAAAGTTTAGCTTGATTAGCTACCTCAAAAATATCTGTTAAAATCTTACCATCACTATTAACATGTTCCTTAAATGTATCAACAATCATTTGTTTTTCATCAACATTCACAAGATAATCGTGGCTCATAATAATGTCAACAAACTTTCTTAAGCCCACAACATCCTTAAATACTAAACGATGTAAGATAATGATTTCTTCTTTATCTTTATAATCATTAGATAAAGAATCTTTTAAATCATATACACCTTTTATAAAACCATTAGATAAATAAGGATAAATAGACTTGATAGAATTATAGATTTCTTTCTTTAATTCTTCTTGCTCACTAAGTTTATCTTCAATATCAGCCGCAACATTTTGATCATAGTCATTTAATAACTCACTAACCGCATCATCCTGTTTAGGCTCTTCTTCAACTAATTCCTCATTAGTTTCTTCAACAACCTCTTTTTTCTCTTCAGCACCAGGATTAGCGATATAAATATCCTCTAAAGAACGATTATTATAGTCATCAATATATTCTTGATTTAAGTTTTCATCTTCTTTTTCAATTGGCTTAAACTCTTCGCCAATATCTAAGAAATCATCAGTAACTTCATTACTAATTTCAGGTACTTCTTCTTCCTTTTCGTCAGGTTCTTCTTTAACTAAAGCACCAGGATTAGCGATATAAATATCCTCTAAAGAACGATTATTATAGTCATCAATATATTCTTTGGTTAAAGCTTCTGAATCAATCTCATCATTAACTTCTTCTATCTTGATTTCTTCATCTTCTTTTTCCAAGACATCCAATTGTTCGCTAGCAAACAGTTCCTTCTCAAGCTGTTCAATAGCCTCTTCCTTAAGTCTATCTACATCAACTTCTTCTTCAACTATTTCAGCACCTTCTTCTTTTAAAGAATCTTGTTGTTCTAAATAATCCAAACAAGGATTAGCGATATATATTTCATCTAAACTACGGTTATTATAGTCATCAATATAATCTTGATTTAATAATGGTTCATATTCTTCTTCTAATAAAGCTTCTTCTTCATTATTATCTTTAGCTTCTTCAACCGCTTCATCTTCATTTAATAAATCACTAAAGATATTCTCTAATTCAGTTGAAATGTTTTCTTCTAAAGCCTTCTCTTCTTCTTTTCTTAAGTTTTCTTCTTCTAAAGCTTTGGCCTTTTCTTGTTGTTCTAACTTATCAGCACAAGGATTAATAATATATTTTTCTTCTAAAGAACGTTTATCATAATCATCAAGATAATCTTTGTCAAATAAAGAAACAAAAGGACTCTTCTCTTCTTTATCTAATTCAGCTACCTCTTCTTGTTTATCTTCTACTACTTCATCTTCTTTAGTATCTTCTTCTAAATCATTGATATCATCAACTGTAACAAAAGGATCTAAATCAGCATCATCCTCTTTTTCATCATTAAAAGATTCATTTAAATTCTTAAAGTAATCTTCAACAACATCCTTATCTTCACTAGAATTATCATTCTTAACATTTCTTAAAGCTTGTGATAAAGATAATGGCTCATATTTATTATCATCTTCTTTATCGTTCGTTTTATTTTCAAAGATACTCTTTTGATTCTCTAATTCTTTTTCAATATCCTTGAATTTCTCAATGATTTGATCATTACTACGATTGATTTCCTTATAAACATCACCTAATACATCCTCTAAAATTTGCTTAAACTCATTAGAAGACATACTTATATGTTCTTCATCATCTTTAGCTTCTTCTATATCGGTATTACTACCAACAAAGTCATCAATGATATTTTCGTTAGCTAATATTTCACTAAAGATATTATCAATCTCTTCATCTTGTTTTACATCCTTATAAACTTCAATAGTCTTAGGAATATCATCTTCTTTAGTATTGATCGCATTAGAAATGATATTTACATATTCATCTTCTTCACTAGCCTTTTGATCTGGATCTTTTAATATCTTCATTAGATGATTAATAACATTATCATCTTCATCATTATTTTCTTCCTTTTGGCCACCATCAAAAATATCCTTGAATTCATCAATCATATTTGTATTTTTAGAAATAAAAGAATCAAAAGCCTCTTTTCCTGCGTTAATTAAATCCTCATTAGAATTTCTTGCATGAAAAGAATTGTCTATTTTATTAGATAATTCACTCTTAATCTTGTCTAAATCTACTTCCTTTAGTTCTTTTATTTCCAAAGAGTCATCACTTAAATTATCTTTTAAGTAATCGGCAGCCTTTGAAACAAAACCCAATAACGCTAAATTCTTCTCTTCCATCTTATTTTTTCTTACTAGCTAATAAGATGCCGTCTCCGACATCTTCAAAGAACATTATATCAAAACGCTTATCATTTCGCATTATTTGTAAAAAATTAATCAGCTTTTTAACTAAAGAACGCGTATTTTTACTCTTAATGTTTTCAACATCATAAACCAACCCATGAAAAATCATATTGTCATAGACAAATACACCATCGTCTTTTAAATTATCAAGAAATTGTTCGGTATATTTAAAGTATTGTGCCTTAGCTGCATCAACAAATATCAAGTCATACTTTTTATCTGTCTTAAATTCTTCAATAGGCATAAAATGAACATTTATACGATCATCCAAGCCCTCTTCCTTGATATTTACAACAGCCTGTTTATACATATCCTCATTCTTTTCAATAGTATCGATATGTATATCATCTCTTAAACTTGCCATTTGGATACTAGAATAACCCACTGCACAACCTAGTTCTAATATATCCTTAACATTTCTTTCTTTAATTAAATTTAGAATAAACAAGAGCCCATCATCTTTAATAATGGGCACTTTTTCATCTAAAGCTTTCTTTTTAATTTCCTCTATCATTTAACAACACTACTTAAGAATTCTTTCATCTTTAAAGCCTTATCAACAGCCTTATCATAAGATTCATCCTTAGTAGATAAATAAATCTTACACTTAGGCTCAGTTCCACTTGGTCTAATAGCCACAAAAGAACCATCTTCTAAATAATACTTTAAAGCATCCGTAACATCAAATCCAGTTAATGGACTAACTTTACCATCTTCTTTGATTTCTCTTAACTTATAATCTTCAATCTTAACCGTCTTATAACCAGGAATTTCTATCGGATTATTTCTAATACCCTCCATAATACTTTGAAGTTTAATAGCTCCATCAGCACCTGGAAGCATAATAGAGAATTGCATATCATAGTATGCACCAACTTTCTTAAAGATGTCACATAATACATCATATAAACTCTTATTTTGATTATGATAATATACCGCAGCCTCAGCCAACATATTACAAGCTTGCGTTGCATCCTTATCTCTTACAAAAGGAGAAATTAAAGAACCATAAGACTCTTCATAACCAAAGACATAAGTCTTCTTGCCATTTTCTTCATATTGTTTAACCTTATTACCAATATACTTAAAACCAGTTAAAGTCTTTTCACACTCTACGCCATAGTAGTTGGCAACAGCCTCACCAATATCACTAGTAACAATCGTATTAAACATTACCGGATTATTAACCACTATACCAAGTTCTTTTCTAGTACTTAAAATATACTCAAGTAAGATAGCACCTGTTTGGTTACCGTTAAAGATAAAATAACCATCATCTTTCTTGACACCAACACCCATTCTATCGCCATCTGGATCGCATACTAGTAGTAAGTCACCATCAATCTCCTTAGCCTTAGCGATAACACCTTCATAAGCACCTGCTTCTTCTGGATTTGGTGTCTTAGTATTAGGGAAATCACCATCAGGTGTCGTTTGATCAAGCACAGCAGTTACATTATAACCAGCTCTTTTTAAAGTCTCTCTAACGGGAATATTGCTTGCGCCATGTTCTGGTGAAAAGACAATCTTAACACTATCCTTATTAGGAAGATTCTTTCTTAAAGAAATGCCAAGTACTTCCTTATAGTAAGCTTCATCAACTTCATCATTAACAACATGAATCAAACTCTTATCATAATCACCTATCTTAATAGCTAATAAGTCTTCTATCGCATTAACTTCATCAGTAACTAGACTTGCCACATCAGGAATAAGTTGACAGCCTGTTTCATCATATAACTTGTAACCATTGTATTCTTTAGGATTATGGCTAGCAGTAATCATAATACCGCCATCGCACTTAAAATAACGCACTGTAAAACTTAATTCTGGTGTAGGTCTTAATGAATCAAATAAGTAAGTCTTAATACCTTGACTAGCCAATAAAGCTGCACAATCATAAGCATACTCTTTAGAGTTATGTCGATTGTCATAAGCAATCGCAACACCATCTTTATGATTCTTATTTAAATAATTCGCAAAACCTAAAGTAGCCTTTCTAATTGTATAGATATTAATACGATCAGTGCCAATACCCATAACTCCACGCATACCGGCAGTGCCAAACTTAATATTTGTATAAAAAGCATTCTCAATCTCTTTATCAGACATTTTCTTTAATTCTTCTTTAGCTGCATCATCTAAATTTGGATGATTTAACCATTTATTATAAATATCAATATATGACATAAAATCCCCTCCCTAAAAAAATAGAGGAGTAATTTCGCCCCTCTATATAATATTAATATTAGTCTAGACTATCCTATTACTTTTTGAGCCTTTAGAATATCTTCAATTTGCTTAATAGCTTCTTCCTCGTCTTCACCATCACAAGAAATTGTAATTTCAGATTGAGTAGGAATGCCAAGAGACATAACACCCATAATTGACTTCATATTTACAACCTTACCATTGAAGCCAATCTTAACTTCGCTCTTGAACTTGCTAGCAGCATTAACAGCAACAGTAGCAGGACGAGCATGAAGACCAACAGGATCTACAACTAATACACTAATTTCTTTCATTTCAAATCTCCTTTTTATATACTTCTATTTTAAATCTTGTGAAAGCGCTTTACAAGATTTAAATCACAAAATTATGATTCCTACATATAATAACATAAAAATTAGGGCTTGAATCTCTCAAACCCTAACTAATATTATTTATTATTTGCTACTTGTATTGCTTACTTTGTATACACAAGCTTTCTTAGATTCTGACCATGTCCAGTTCTTAGAATTCATAGCTTCTTCACAAGTTACAACTTTTGTCGATGAAGTATTAGAAGAAGTATTTGATTCTTCTTTCTTTTCTTCCTTCTTACTATCCTTGTAGCAGATTGCATAAGTAGAGAACTTATCAGTCTTGAATGTAATAGACTTAGTAGCCGAATCATAAGTAGCATCTAGAACTGTTGTTTCTCCATTGTGTACTCTTACTACTTTATATTCTCTATTTATACTAGAATTTGTATTAATTAAATAATCTTCTAGAGGGAAAGATATAACTGTATCAGCCTTTGTATAAGTTACTGGAGTTTTTTCTGTTTCGCCTTCGATATTTTTGTAAATACTAATATCATATATAGCACCCTTAGTTAAGCCATCGCTAGCAACTTTAGTTTCTACCTTAGCCACATCGTCCTTATTTTTTTCCATAACTGTTCTTTGACTGCCAACAATCATTTGAACTTCTAGGTTTTTGCCAGAAGCGATTGCAGCTTTTTCTTTAGGCTCTACCGGAATTAATGTTTGAACTTCATTTGAGTTATTTTTAATAGCTACTTTGCTTGCGATTTCGGTTTTTAAATTTGGTGAGTATGTTTCCTCTAGCTTCACTTTTCCAGCTTCAAATGAAGCGTAAAAGCATGTAAAGTCAACAATATCTAATCCTGTACCACTAGTAAAACCAAATGGTGAAAAAGATCCCTTATTTGTAAAATTTTTATTTGAAGTAACTTCAATTGTATCTCCAACATAATCGCCCTTATCTGCATAATATGAATAATAAACCATCAAACAATATGTCTTACCAGCTACAAATTTATCATCTTCAACCTGTATATATTCTCCACCTTTACTGCTGTCATCATTTTTCTCTACCCAGAAAGCATCGTAGCCTACATTTTGACCATTTAACTTATCAACCGTTGGAAGTTTATTTCCCTTCTCATCAGTCACAACAATCTTGCTTAAATCAACTTCTGCCTTTTCGCCTTCAACTGGAGCAGACATATCTACTTGAATATCGATCTTTGAAGACATATTAGGTGTAAATGTAACGCCTGTTTTTAAATTTAAGCTAACTATTGGATATGTCACATTGTTGTCCAATAAAAATTCTAATTCATAATCACCATCAATAAAATTACCTTTTACTAAATCCTCTTTAGTCATCTTTAAAGTATAGTCATCAACTTTACTTAGGTAAATGTCTTGGTAGGTAGCATTATCGCTATAAATAATATTTCTATTTTCAATATATCCTTGATATTTATCGCTGTGTTCTAATTTTATATATGCCCACTTATATACACTTGGCTCGGCTGAATAATCATTATATACACCTTGATACAATTTATCGATAAGTTCTTTCGCATCACTGCCTGAGGCACTAATCACTAGGTCACCATTAGCATCTTGTTTAGCGAAAATTTCTATGTCTTTAGAGGTTTTTGCTACAAATTCTCCAATCATGAAATGAGCTCCACTATGAGTTTTTAAATATGATCCACCACCCGTTTTATTATAATTACATGCTACTATATCACTTTTACAGTCGGCATATTCGCCATTAGCATCAGGGCCAAATATTGAATAAGAACTTTGCGTATATTTTTGATCGTTATGCGCTAAAGTTATTTCGTTATTATAGTCTGGATTACCAACATATGCATAGGTAATTGCTAGCGCATATGTTTTATTTGCTGCAAAAGTATTTGAAGACATAGGCACATAATGTTTAGTACCATCATTGCTTATGAATTGTTCTTTCCAATAAAAATCAAATTCATTTTCAGATACCTTATTACCATTTGCATCAGCTAAATATAATGTTGATTTATCAATGCTGGTGCTTTCGCCATCCTTTGGTGTAGGAATTTCACCAACAAGTCTTAAATCATCAATTCTATTGGCAGCGAGTTCGCTTCCTAAATCAATCTTAATGCTATCGCATGATATACATGTATCGCTAGTATATATACCGATATAATATTCTCCGCTATAATATCCTCTATCCAATAAAGTTTGTTTGGTAACAACTAATTTATTTCCATCTCTTGTTATATCAGATGCTTTTTTATTGGTAATCTTGCCATGAAAATATGGCTCATTTTGGTGAAACTCTATATAACCGCTTCCATCAACGACTGCAGATAGATACTTTTCCGCATTATCACCTTTCACTTCAAAAACAAGTTTTTCATCAGCATAGGTAACTGTTAAACTTGTAGTTTGATCGTATGCCCAATCATCAGCACTAATCATCAAGCATGATGAAAATACCATCAACATAGATAACATTATAGTAAGTATTTTTTTCATTTGAGTCCCTCTCTCCCTTTATATTAAAAATTGTACCCCCCCCCGAAGCGCGAAAAGCAAGACCTTAAAGAGTATTTTTTATAAAAATCCATAAAACGACACAATAATTTCCCCTAAACAACAAATTATTTTACCCAAATCAAAAAGCACACCCTTTATATAGAGTGTGCTTAGTTTAAAGTATTTAATTTTCCTATTTAATTAGTTAGCCTTAGTATTAGTAACTTTGTATACGCAAGCCTTTTTAGATTCAGACCATGTCCAGTTTTTAGAACCCATTGCTTCTTCACAAGTTACCACCTTAGTACTGCTGTCATTGCTTGAAGTTTCACTAGAAGTACTTGGAGTTGGTGTAGGAGCTGGACTAGGTGTAGGTTCTACCGAGCCATAAGCTGCAATAACATAAGTAGAGAACTTACCAGAATTAAATGTTAAGACATTGCCATTTAATACCGAATCTATAACCTCTGCTTCTTCACCATGAAATCTTACCACTTTAATAGTTTTGCCTTTAAATGCACTTACAACACTATCGCTTAAATATAAAGTTACTGGCATTTCTGAGTTACCTAAATCAGTTATTGTTGTAGAAACACCATTATTAATAGCAGTTAATGTAATATTTAATGGAAGACAAGATAACTTAGAAATTTCAGTACCAGTTAGTTCTACCACTTTATCTAGTTCATCATCATCTAAACTTGATAGTTTTTCTGCATTTAAAACAAATTGAGTAGAAGAATCTACTGTTACTGGATTACCATCTTTATCTGTAATAGCATTTATTTTTCCTTGGTAATCTAATATATATCTAGCTGTACCACTTAATCCAGCTAACACTTTAGTATCTTCAACTATTGATACAGTATCACTTGCACCATATACTTTATAATCATCATCGCCATACTTAACAATAGTAGAATCACTAGCTAAGTATGTAGATACATCAGATGAGAAAGTACCTTTATTTAGATTTATTGTTGCATCGCCACCATAGGTATCTTTTGCAAGCACATTGCCTTTTGACTTTAAAATTCCACCATTTATTGTAACAACAGCACCAGTTCTAGTAGCTTTTATACAAACATCTGTACTATTGCTATTATCAATAGTTCCACCATTTATAATAACTTGTCCATTTGTTCCGTCATTATTATAAGGCCCAAATACTTGTATTGTAGCTGAGGCAAAATCATTATTACTATCATTTACTATTTGTCCACTTTCTAAAGTAAATAAGGCGGGAGATGATACGCTAATGTGTGCTCCTGAGGAAGATCCACTTAAATTGTTAAATATGATTTTTCCACTTTTAGAATCGGAATTATCTCTAATTGTTAAGTTGTGATTACAAGCAATGTATTTGTCACCTATATTTAATTCATATCCGTTTAAATCTAAATCAATATTAGTAACATTAGTATAAAGATATTCACCGGAATTAACTTCGTAGTTAGCAATTAACTTAATTGGCGAACCGGTAGATTTGCTGATAATCTCTTCTAAAGTATAATACTTATTGCCTTGTTCATCTTCCGCAATAGGATCACTAGTTCCAGCACTCACTGTCAAGCACAAAGAAAATGCCATAAGTAGCGATAATGTTAAAGTTAATAATTTTCTCATTTTTGAACCCCCTTTTATAAAATAACTATTATCTCCTTTTTTAACAGTTAACAATATGATACCCCCCCCCGAACGCGCAAAATCAAGCCTAAATGTAAAACTGTAGAACGACATGTAGAACGGCCCATATTTTCCCCTAAACGACAAATTATTTTACCCAGCCAATAGTTTTTTAAATAAAAACTCCACATAATAATTTATGTAGATTACATGTTTGTGGTTTTTACATAAAAGAAAACCTCCTGTTTTAGAATTATGTTGTTCAAACCAATTTCTAAAAAGGAGGTAAGACGATGACGTTTTTAGAAAAGTTTATCACTGATTTATTAAATATTGAAATGGATAGAATTGAAAAGCTAATTAGTAACGCCAATGGCTTTACTAACTTTAAAAGAACTAGGAATAGGATACTGTATTGTCTTAATAAGAACGATACATGCAAAATCTAAATAAACATAATAAAAAGTGGTTTGGACAGCGGTGAGTATATAAAGCCTTTACTCATCGCTTTTATTATCCAAACCACATAAATGTAACAGCATAACCACAATATGTTTATAGGGTACACCACAGCTGTTTATAGGCTAGACCACAGGATTATTTATAAAACCGAGAATAATCCCAGACCTTATTTGCCGCCAGTATTACTTACCTTATATACACAAGCCTTCTTAGATTCAGACCAAGTCCAATCTTTAGAATTCATATACTCCTCACAAGTAACTGCTTTATTTATTACTTCCTCTGGTACATAACCCACCTTAGGTC
>CAVCDR010000094.1:0-11744 GCA_963601025.1 Agathobacter sp.
TTTTTAACATCATCCAAATTGTTTTCAATTATTATTTGATCATTTGGCAAATTATCTATAAGGATTTGAATATTTTCATCATCCGCAAGAACATTACTAGTGCTAATTGTTATAAACATTAAAGTAATTAATAAACAAGATATTATTCTTTTCATATATGTACCACCTTTTTTATTATGATATTTAAATAAAGATGGTTGTTCAATATCGCAAAAGAAAACAACTTGTTTATATGTAAAAATAACTTGTTAATGAATATTTGTTAATAGAAGGTAACACCATTTTTACCATTTTCTTTAGTACGGTATAAAGCTTTATCGGCATCCTTAAATATAGAATCAGTAGGATTTTCTCTATCTGTTAAGGCAACGCCAATGCTTAATGTAACTATTGGCTCTCCATCCTTAGAAACACTCAAATCTTTATTTATTAAATCAATCTTTTCATTAATTGTATAGTTCAAATCAGAAGTCATATCAACCATTATTACTGCAAATTCATCGCCACCTATACGGCAAACATGATCAATTGATCTAAAGGCATTAGTAATTGAATCAGCTACTTTCTTTAAGATAATATCACCAGTAGCATGACCATACGTATCATTAACACCTTTAAAATTATCAATATCAATTATTATTAAAGCAAAATTATTCTTATCTTTGGTATAAATGTCAATAATACTATCGAATGCCCCTCTATTTAAAGCTTTGGTCAAAGGATCATGTTCAGCATTATGCTTCATAATCTTTTCTCTTTCAATATTTTCGACATATATTTCATTATAAGTAGAAGCTAATGTTCTAAGTTCTTTAACGCCATCCAAAGGAATAAGCTCATCATTTTTAATCGCTTTATCATACTTTAAGATTGGCTTAACAACATTAGTAAACACTAAATAACAGTTAAAGAACATCATCAAAATTAATAAAGATATAACAAATATCAATGTACTAAAGGCGCTAGAAAAAGCATCACTAGCCTTAACTTGTTTCTCCAATACTTCATTAGATACTTTATTTAAAGTAGTTGAAATCTCATTGAAAAGGAAAGTGTTATCCGTTTCATAGTTTTCGCTGCTAATTAAACTAATGGCCTTTTCTTTCTTTTCCTTATCCGATAGCTCTTGATCTTCAATCGATAAAACATAATTACTTAATTCCTCAGGCCAGATAGTATCTTCATTTGCAATCACATTTTCAATCAAACATAAAGCATATAAGTCGTTATTAACCTTTTTATTTGATAAAGTTAAAGCTCTTTGTAAATACTCATTAGCATCGCTATCTCCAATTATACTTGCAAGATCCTCAACTGCACTTTCTCTAGTTTTTAAAATGTTTATTTCAGTAAAATAATCATCTATATAAGATTGCTTGCCTGTAAAAACAGCTTGTCTTACTTTTCTAGATAGCTTATTAACACCATTTTCAAAGCGATTGATTATTTTTAAAGCATTACCATAATCTTCATATGTTTGTTTCAAAGTTTTGTATTCATTAGCTGTAAATACTACAAAAACAACACACAAAATTGATAAAGTGGATGTAAAAAAGATACATAATTTAGTAATCGTAGATGCTTTATATTTCATTAACACCCTCCATTATAGCACTTGCATATATAGACGATGATAAAAAAACTGTAAACATTTACAAAGTTTACAGTTTTATGTTTTATTCTAGTTCGAAGGCACCAGTATACAATTGATAATATTGTCCCTTTAACGCAAGAAGTTCATCATGAGTACCTCTTTCGATAATGTTTCCATGGTCTAAAACAATGATTACATTAGAGTTTTTAACAGTTGAAAGTCTATGTGCAATTACAAATACCGTTCTGCCATTCATTAAGGCATCCATGCCTCTTTGAACAATGGCTTCGGTTCTTGTATCAATAGAAGAAGTAGCTTCATCTAGAATCATAACAGGAGGATCGGCAACCGCCGCTCTAGCTATAGCTAACAATTGGCATTGTCCTTGTGATAAGTTTGAGCCATCTCCATTAAGCATCGTATTATAGCCATCAGGCAAATGTTTAATAAATTCATGGGCACCTGCAAGTTTTGCGGCCGCAATACATTCTTCATCGCTCGCATCAAGTCTACCATATCTAATATTATCCATTACCGTTCCTGTAAATAAAACGGTATCTTGCAATACTATACCAAGCGATTTTCTAAGTGATGACTTTTTAATCTTATTGATATTTATGCCATCATATCTAATCTTGCCATCCGCTATATCGTAGAAGCGATTTATTAGATTGGTGATAGTTGTCTTACCAGCACCCGTAGCACCTACAAAGGCAATCTTTTGACCAGGTTTACCATATAAAGTTATATTATGTAAGATTTGCTTACTTGGATCATATGCGAAATCAACATCATAAAATCTTACATCGCCTTTTAGTTCGGTATAAGTTAAAGTACCATCATGATGAGGATGTTTCCAAGCCCAAATATTAGTCTTCTCTTCACACTCAACAATTTCGCCATTTACTTTTTTAGCATTTACTAAAGTTACATAGCCTTCATCTTGTTCGCTTTCTTCATCAAGAAGCTCAAATACTCTCTTTGCGCCAGCTAAACCCATGACAATAGAGTTAATTTGTGGTGAGATTTGTTGAATATTACCTGCAAATTGACGTGACATACCAAGGAATGGTACAACTACCGCAATAGAGAATGGCAAACCCGAAATTGATAAGTTAGGAATGTTTGATTCAATAAATAAGCCACCAGCTACCGCAACAAAGACATAAACAATATAAGATACATTATTTAAGATAGGCATTAAAGTATTAGAGTATTTATTTGCTAAATAAGCTGAATTATATAATTTTTCATTAACTTCATCAAACTTCTTTTTCGTTTCATCTTCATGATTAAATACCTTAATTACTTTTTGACCATTAATCATTTCTTCAATAACACCTTCTGTTATAGCTACATTCTTTTGTTGAGCCATGAAGTATTTGCTGGATTTACCACCTACTCTTTTGGTAATAATCAAAGAAACTATGGCACCTGCAATAATAACTAATGCCATGTATACGCTGTAATAGAACATAATGCATAAGATAGTAATTAAAGTAATACCTGAAATCATTAATTGTGGGAAGCTTTGGGAAATCATTTGTCTTAATGATTCAACATCATTTGTATAGTATGACATTACATCACCTCTTTGATTTTGATCAAAAAATCTAATTGGTAATGTCTCCATATGATCGAATAGCTTATTTCTAATCTTACTTAAAGCACCTTGGGTAAAGATAGCCATAAGTTGATTATAGACAACTCCAGCAATCAAGCTAGTGATATATAGACTAGCAAGAATAGTAATAAGTCTTACAATTTCTGGTTTAATAGAATCAAAAGAAGATCCATTTTCCCAAGCTGATTGAATTAAAGCTATTATATTTTGTTGGAATATTGAAGGTAAAGAACTAATTATCGCATTAACAATAATCAATACAATGATTATTGGCAACAATTTAGGATAAAGCGAAAATAATAATTTAATTAATCGTTTAAAAGTATTTACACGATTCTTATCTTTATTCATAATCTTCCATCCTTTCTGTGCCTTGTTTATTTTGTGAGTAATAAACTTCTTGATAAATCTTATTAGTCTTTAAAAGTTCTTCACTAGTACCAATGGCGTCAATCTTGCCATTATCCATAACAATGATACGATCAGCATCTTCAACTGAACTTGTTCTTTGAGCAATAATAATCTTGGTAGTCTCTGGAATATAATCTTTCATAGCCTTTCTAATCTTGGCATCGGTCTTAGTATCAACTGCACTTGTAGAATCATCCATAATTAGAATCTTAGGCTTTTTCAAAAGTGCTCTAGCAATACAAAGTCTTTGTTTTTGTCCACCAGAAACATTAGTACCACCTTGTTCAATATAAGTGTTATAACCTTCAGGTCTAAGCTCAATAAATTCATCTGCACAAGCTAGCTTACATACATGTTTAACTTCATCAAGACTAGCTTCCTTATTACCCCAACGAATGTTTTCTTCGATAGTACCAGAGAATAAGACATTCTTTTGTAAAACCATGGCAACACTATCTCTTAAGACTGTTAAATCATAGTCTTTTACATTACGCTTACCTACTCTAACTGTTCCCTCAGTTACATCATATAGTCGTGGAATAAGCTGTACTAAACTTGTTTTAGCACTACCAGTACCACCGATAATACCAATTGTTTCACCTGACTTAATATGTAAATCAATATCTTCAAGAACTGGTCTATCAGCATTCTTAGCATATTTAAAACGCACATGATCAAAATCAATTGAACCATCTTTAACTTCCATTACTGGATTACTAGGAGAAGTTAAATCACTCTTTTCTTTTAATACTTCACAAATTCTATCTGCGCTTTCTTCTGAAAAAGTTATCATTACAAATAACATTGAAAGCATCATTAAGCTAGATAAGATTTGGAAGCTATAAGTTAATAAAGTTGAAAATTGACCAATATCCAAAGAAGCGCCATGAGTTGTAATAATTGTCTTAGATCCAAAATATAAAACAAATAACATCACTGAATAGATACAAGCTTGCATCAAGGGACTATTTAAGGCCAAAATTCTTTCAGCTTTAGTAAAGATATCCTTGATATCACCACTTGCCTTTTCAAATTTTTCTCTTTCAAAGTCTTCTCTTACAAAAGATTTAACTACTCTAATGCCCTTAATATTTTCTTCAATAGAACTATTTAAAGTATCAAATTTAGGGAAGCCTTTTCTAAATAATGGCATTGTTACTTTAGCGATTACATATAGCCCAATACCTAAAATAGGGATAATAATAAGGAAAATAACGGCCATTTTACCGCCCATATAATAGGCCATAAAAAAAGAAAAGATAAGATTCAAAGGTGCTCTAAAGGCCATTCTTATAAGCATCATAAAAGCCATTTGCACGTTTTGAATATCGGTCGTAAGACGTGTTACAAGAGATGCACTAGAAAACTTATCGATATTACTAAACGAGAATTCTTGAATGTTATAGAACACATCATGTCTTAAATTCTTCGCAAAACCACAAGTTGCGTTAGCACAACTATAACCCGCTAAATAGCCAAACAATAATGACGTCATCGCAAAAGCTAATAAGATGTAGCCATAATGTAATATGGTATTAACATCGCATCCAGCTTTAATATCATTTACAAGTAAAGCGATAACATAAGGAATAAGAGCTTCCATGATTACTTCGCCAATTACAAATAAAGGTGTTAAAATCATTGGCTTTTTATATTCACGTACACTTTTACCAAGTTCTTTTATCATAAAATCTCCCTTCTTTCAAAATATGAACCGTTATATTGTACAACACATATTTACGATTTTTGCATAAAAAAATAAGTCCTAAAACTTATTTTCTTCCCATATTTCCAATTACGATTAGAATAGCCCCAAATATAAAGGTGACATAATAAATATTATTGGGCAGTTTCGATACATAATTACTATAAATAGAAATACCAAGTATTAAGGCCACACCAATATAAGCTAGAATATTTCTTTTCATTATTCACTTACTCCACATTTATTCATTAAGCTAGCCTTACATAAATCATTAAAATAAGCTATTACTCTGCCTACACCAATAACGCAAGCAATCGTGCCAACGCCAATACCAATTATCTTACCTGCAAAGACATAAGAAATAATACAAGTTAAAACTACACAAGTTAAATCAAAGAAGTTTTTGGTGATACCCACTCTTTTATGTAAAAGATCTGCAACTGTTTGAACAATGCCATCACCTGGATTTGGCACAATACGCATATCTAAAGAGATAGCACAACCTACACCAGTCAAGATAACGCCCAATATCAAAAATAAGGCTCTAGTAATTAATTTAGTTGGTACTGTAATGTGTTCAGCAAATAAGTTCATTAAAGTTGTAAAAACAATAGTTACTATAATTTGAGCTAAATCCTTCACTAATACCACTTTAAGATTTTTAACTCTCATAAGTGTATGAATTGTTATTTCCGCAAACACAAAAATAATATAGTAATAAAATGTTGTCCTAGCCAAAGTTAAACCAGTAATTTGCGATACCGCATAAGCTAAAGATAAGATTGGTGATACACCAAAATCTGACTTTGTGTTTAAAATTAGTCCAAGTGATAAAATAGCTAATCCTAAAAAGTAAAATGCAATTCTCAAAATATTTTCTTTTTTCATAAACACAATAAATTTTAGCACCATTTAAGATTGTTAAACTAATTAATTTATTAACAAGTGTTTTCTATTGATTTTCAAGACATCTTTCAATATGATATCTAAATTTACCATTAGATTTTTTACCATATTCAATCGCCTCTTTAGGACAACAGCAAATACAAGCCATACAATGAGTACAATTACTTTCCCAACTAGGTTTGCCTTCTTTTAGGGAAACATTATTAAGCGGACAAACATCAATACATTTGCCACACCCTACACATGTATCTTTAACCCAAAAGGCTTTTGAACTTACAAATAATGGATAAAAAGCATCATTTACAATACTACTTTCAATAATTCCATTAAAGTTAACATTATTCTTTATAAAAGACTTTTCAACATTTATAAAAGAGGCAAATTCATCTATACTAGGCATAGCTTTATCAATGATATTTCTCGCTTCCTTATCGTTAGGTACATCAAATAAGGCAATATAGTTTTCAGGCATAATAATCTTAGCCGTCCCCATATGCTTAAAGCCTTTCTTTAAGCTTAATTTTTCATTATATTTATCAGCATTCCCAATAGAATCGCCACAAGTCATCACATACCAAATTGCTTTTACGCCAACAAATTTTGTATTAAGTAACCATTTAGAAATAATACGTGGAATTCTCCAAGCATAAGTAGGCGTAACTAAAACTAGCCTACCATTTACTTTTACTTGGTTAGTATTATTATTCTTAATATATTCATTAATATCTAGTAACTCATCATTAAGTTTATTAGTTAATAATGATGCCACATATTTACTATTTCCAGTTCCACTAAAATAAGCTATCATCTTACTCTCCAGTCAAAGTTCAATCTCAATGTTCAATTTTTGATCACCAATGTTCAACCCCCCTACTCCAATGTTCACTTTTACGACATCAATGTCCGGTTTTACTAGCCAATGTCCGATTTTATAGAAACTTTCTTCTAATTTTTTCTATATTCACCAACTAGATTAGCTAAAGTTTTTATGACTACTTTAATATCTATCGGTTTAGAAACATGTTCATTCATACCAGCATTTTTAGAAACTAACTTATCTTCAGCAAAAGCATTAGCCGTCATAGCGATAATAGGGATTTCTTTAGCGTCTTTTCTATCTAAATCTCTAATCTTTTTTGTAGCTGTATAGCCATCCATAATAGGCATCATAATATCCATTAAAACCGCATCAAAGTATCCTTCATCGCTATTGCTAAAGATATCAACCGCTTCACTACCATTCCAAGCTAGAATTACATTCGCCTTTTCTTCGTTTAGTAAGAATTTTACAACTTCCATATTTAGTTCATTGTCTTCAACAAGAAGAATGTTCATACCTACAATAGAGTCATTAGCTAAATCATCAGCTATCTTTGTTTCTTTTATAAATGAAGTATCTATTTCTAGTGGAATAGTTACAGTGAAGGTAGTGCCCTCTCCCTTAACACTTTCAATATTAATTGTTCCATTCATCTTATCAATAATGCTTTTTGTAATAGCCATGCCTAAACCCGTACCTTTATATTTAGTACGTGAAGAAACATTTTCTTGGCTAAAAGGTTCAAAAATATGTTCAATAAATTCGTCGCTCATACCTATACCGGTATCACGACACTTAAACTCAAATAACATCTTGTTATTATCAATATTAGTTTCTTTACAAGAAATATATATTTTGCCATGTGGTTTATTAAATTTAATCGCATTAGAAAGAATGTTAATAAGTAGGCGTTTTAGGTGGACTGGACTACCAATAACCATCATATTTTCTACATCATTATTTTCATTAATGATTGTAATATCCATGTCATCAGCTTGATTTTTAATCGAACAATACACATCATTAAAGACTTCTTTTAAATCAAAAGGTATATGCTCAAGTAATATTTCGCCCGATTCTAGCTTACTCATATCAAGTACATCGTTAATTAGTTCTAATAGCACTTTAGAAGCATCCTTAATCTTTTCACGACATTCATCTCTTTTAGCGATATCATTCTCACATTTTTCCGCAATCTTAAGCATGCCCATAATGCCATTGATTGGTGTTCTAATATCATGTGACATTCTAAGTAAAAACTCAGTCTTAGCACCATTGGCTCTATCGGCTTCTTCTTTAGCTGCAATAAGCTCTTTTTGATAAGCTTCTTCCTTTTCTCTTTCCTTCTTTTCTTCTTCAAGATGTTCCTTAATAATCTCATCGATATTTTGGAAGCCGCAAACAATCAAATCTGAATTGTTCATCTTACTAAAGTTATATTGAAAGTTATGAACTTCTCCATCAACTAATATACGGTAATATCCTATATACTCATCATTATCATTTAAAACTTTACGAAGATGTTCCATATTTATCTTTTCATATAAACTAGCTTTATCATTAGGATAAACCTTGTCTAGAATATATTCTTTTAGAAATAAGGCATAAGGTAAAATACGCTTTTCTTCTTTATCAATACTATTGGAAGTAATATTACCATCCATCTTTAAAATCTTGATTGTTTCATTTTTTAAATTGATTAAAAAGACATTTTGGAAACCTCTTGCAAGTACATCAAAAACCGATTTAGATTCTTCGATTTGTTTTCCTAGAGTATGTGGAAATTCTTCGTCCTCTAACTGTTCCTTATCAGGAATAGAATGATGAATATGAATTACTTTCCAAGTTCCATTTTTAAAACCATAAAGAATAGAAAATCTAGTATCCATATCTATACAAGTGTATCCTGATTCAAAGAAACCAAGTATTAAAACACCACCATATACTAAAACATGATTATCATCTAAATATTGTTCATACGCATCAAAATTCTTCCATTCAAAACGAATTTTTTCACGCTGTTTTACATCAAACGCAAAAGCTTTAGAAAATTCAAGGAGATTGTTATAAAACTCTTGTTTGCCAGTGCCGATAACACTCATGTTTTCATCAAGAATATTAAAGATATCCATATCATCTAAAGATGTTGAACCTAAATAAGACTTCAAAATATATTCTGTTAGCTCTTTAAAATCTACTCTAGTAATATTGTTATTTATATCATCTTTCATAACGGATTCCCTCTATCCATGGATTATTTTTAAATTACTTTCTTTTTATCAATATATCATAAAATTGAACTATTTATTTCTTATATTCTCGAAAGAAGAACAATTGTTTCAACATGATGAATATCTGTAAAAGGAAACATATCAACTGGTTGTATAGACATTACCTTGTAGTTATTTTTAGTTAAATCAGCTAAATTATTCCTTAAAGATTCAGGTCCACAAGATATATAGATTATTTTATTTGGCTTTAATTTATAAATAGAATGTAAAAACTTATCGCTCGCACCAGCTCTAGGTGGATCCATAATTAAGGCATCTAAGCTTTGTTTTTGCTTAGCTAATAAATCCATAAAATGTCCTGCATCATCACAAATAAAGCTTGTATTACTAACATTATTATTTCTAGCGTTTTTAATCGCATCCTTTATAGCGCTTTGATTTACTTCAACACCAATTACTTTATTAACTTTACTAGAGGCGATAATGCCAATCGTACCTGTTCCACAATAAGCATCCACAATGCATTCATCACCACTAAAGTTCGCTAAATTAATCGCTGTATTATATAGGACTTCGGTTTGCCTTCTATTTATTTGATAAAAACTATTAGGCGATATCTTAAATTTATAACCACACAATTTATCATAGATATAGCCTCTTCCATATAAAGTTGTATTCTTATCACCAAGTATCATTGAAGTACGCTTATTATTAAAATTTTGTACAATGGTTGTAATACCTGGATTATATTTAAGAATATCCTTAATAAATAAGTCTTTCTTAATAATATTAAAACTGCCCGTTACAATAACCAGCATTATTTCATCAAGGTTACTAGTTCTAATTAATAGATGTCTAAGACATCCTTTATAAGAAAGTTCATCAAAGGCTGTGATCTTATATTTATTGGCAATTCTAACCACCGAATTAATAATCTCATTGGCTCTTTCATCGCTTATTTGACAATCCTTAATTGGCACAATAGTGTGACTAGAAGGTACATAATTGCCACATATTAATTTATGATTATAATCATAGCCAAAAGTAACTTGAACTTTATTGCGATAATTATAGGGGTCCTTCATACCAATAATATCGTTTACCTTACCATATCTTTTTAGTAAAGAAGAAATATAATTTTGTTTTTTATTTAATTGAGTTTCATAGTCTATTCCTTGTAAGGAACAACCACCACAATATGAAGCGTATTCACATTTATCGCGCATCTTTATTCACCCTCTTTATCATTGAAATAAAACCCATCATTCCAAGTAGCGAAGCTAGACACGCAACAATCTCCATTGTCTTAACACCAAATAAATCAGCGATGTTACCAGCTAGAAAGCTTGCGAACAATGATCCAAAGACCATCGCCATTGTTACAAGAGCTTGGCCTCTAGTTATTTCATTCTTATTTAAAGTCTTGCTGGCGAAAGATACCATACCCGGTGTGATAAGTGCAAAGCTAAAGGCTTGTAGTATTTGTATTGCATATAGCATATAAATTGATGTCGCTAAAGTCGACAAGAAAGCTTTTAAAAAGAAACCAATGACCGCAATTTTTAAGATGTTTTCAATCTTTGTCTTCTTAGATAAATAAGGGAAAACAAAGAAGATTCCTAACGTTTCAATAATAGCTTTAATGCCTAGTATCTTACCTAAGTCGCCTGATCCTTTTCCTAAATCTTCAACAACCAAAATCATGAAATTATCAAAAATTAGATAGCCTAAATATACTAAAGACAAAAAGAAAATAAGTAAGGCAAAGCTTCTATTATGCTTAATAAATTCTTTATAGGAAACAGTAACCGTTTTATTAGAAACACTTTCCTTAACATCAAGATTTTTGTAATCTTTATTTAGAAGTAACAAATCAATTACCAAACACAAGGCAAAGCCTACAAAGAAATATAAGACAATATTGTAGTTATACTTTTCTGTTAAAAAGCCAAATATTAAAGAAAAGATAGCATAAGAAAATGAACCATACGCTCTAGCATTAGAAAATGGTATATTAACTCCCTTATTGGCAAATTTTGTATAAAGAGTATTAATTAATGGTTCTACGGTAATATAGGTTGTCACAAAGATAATGAAGACAATAGTTAAAATTAGACTTTTTTCAAATAGAAAAGTATTAAATATAGAAAAAACAAAGATAATAAAAGCACAAATTATGCTTACATCAAAGACGCCAAATTTCTTTGAATTATCTACCACATTAGCTAAATAAGCTTGTAAGAAAAAAGCTAATAGATTACAAATTGCAAAACATTCGCCTGCCAAACTAGCGCTATAACCTCTAGCCTTTAGACTATAGACACCATAACCATAGACTACACAAGTTATAGCGTGTAGGAAGAAGAAAGAAAAACTATATTTACGATTAATCGAATTATTCATAAGTAAATTTTCACCTCTTCTCCTTTCTTTGTCAAAGGGTTACTCACTCC
>CAVCDR010000095.1:0-6741 GCA_963601025.1 Agathobacter sp.
ATTACTTATTTATGTCTGATGAATATTATGAGACCATAACAGGTTCTAGTGTTCATAATACTAGTATTGCGATTAAAACAAACGATTCTACTACTTTAGATAAAGATATTACTAAACTAGAAGATTATTCTAGTACTAGTGATTTCTTGGCTTTAATAGATCAATTTGAAACGATGATAAAAGCTTTAGACTTTATTATTTTAGTAATTATATTAGCAGCTGGTTCTTTGGCGTTTGTGGTGTTATTTAATTTAACTCAAGTAAATGTATCAGAAAGAACAAGAGAAATCGCAACTCTTAAGGTATTAGGCTTTAGACCAAACGAAGTTGATTCTTATATCTTTAAGGAAATAATGATACTTAGTGTAATAGGTGGAATCATTGGTATGCCACTAGGTTTATTTGAACATCACTTTGTCATGAATGTAATTAATATGGATATGGTAATGTTTGGCATGAATATATCATTCTTTTCATACGCAATATCTTTTGTGATTACGTTTATCTTTACAATAATTGTCTTATTAAATACTAAGAAACCATTAAGACAAATAGAAATGGTTGAATCGCTTAAGTCAGTAGAATAAATAATTATACTTGTGTTATTTAATGGCTCACTATATTGGTAGAAATATTTTCAATAATGCCAACAATAATATGTGCCATTTCTATATCGCTTTGTTTTATTTTACTATCTAGCCATTTATAAATAGCTGATGGGCATCCTGCAGCAAGAAAGTTTTTTGTGTAAAGCGATAGCTCATCTTTATGACTATCATAGGGGAATGATTTACGAAATAAGAGATATATTTCATTTAACATGCACGTATCTCTTATCATAAGAAAAAAATCGTTGTTTTCTCTGATGAATGATAAAGAAGCTTCACGTCTTTCAAATGTAATTGATAATGTGAGTGAAAATTTTCCACTATCTTTAATATCGGATGGCAATAGTGGAAGTTTCTTTGATCAAACATTTGCCGTGAATGCGAGATTACTTGAACTAGGAGTAGAATCTAAACTTATTTATTATCTAAAAACAGTTGCGATATTAGCTCATGGATACGAAGATCTAGGCTCTGATTTTGTAAAAATAACACAAAATCGAATGATTGAATTTATGAATGATCATTGCGCATAAATTTAAAATTCTCCATTTTGTTTGGCAGATTGTTCATTCGCAAGGTAACTTATCATCTTGTTTTTTAAAATGTATTTTTTCGGTTCCAGCTTCAATGGCCGTTTTGTAATACCAACATTTATGATTGATAAAATCTAAAGTTTCCTGCAATTCAGCCATTTGAGTTTCAACGATGCGTTTTCTTTCTAAAAACATCTCATAGCGTTCATTTAAAGAATCATCACCCATTTGTACCCATTTAGAAAATTGGCATATGTCTTTGATTGACATACCTGATTTTTTAAGACATTCAATAACACGTAGCATAGCCATATCATCATCGGAGAAAATACGATAACCCGATTCTTTTCTTTCCATATAAGGCAGAAGTCCTTGTTTGTCGTAGTAGCGTAGTGTTGTTGGTGTTACGTTCATGATTTCAGCTGCTTGTTTGATTGTATATGACATATAAAATTCTCCTAATTATCTATTGACCTTAACCTTAAGGTTAATGTTACAGTTGTTTTAAAGATTAGTCAACAAAGCGATTGAATATTCTTAAGGAGGTATTATAAATGAATGAATCTAAAGTTGTAGTTATTACAGGAGCATCTAGTGGAATTGGTGAAGCGACAGCACGTCTTCTTGCTAAACAAGGAAACAAGGTTGTTTTAGCGGCAAGACGTGAAAACAAATTAAAACAAATAGTATCTGAAATTAATGTTGAAGGTGGCCAAGCGATATATCAACTTGTAGATGTTACAAATATTAAAGATCAAGAAGCATTAGCTAAAAAGGCTAAAGAGACATATGGAAAAATTGATGTATGGATTAATAATGCAGGCATTATGCCGTTATCTTTATTATCTGATGATAAAGTTGAAGATTGGGACAAATGTATAGATGTTAATTTAAAAGGCGTGCTTTATGGAATACATGCATGTCTAGATATTATGCGTAAACAAAAAAGTGGACATATCATCAACATTGGCTCTCTTTCTTCTCATCAAACAGGGTTAACTTGTGGTATTTATGCAGCTACTAAATTTGGAGTTAGGGCAATTAGTGAAACCCTTCGTGAAGAAGAAACTTTTGCTAAATCAGGAATTCGTGTAACTATGTTAGCTCCTGGAATGATTGCGACAGAATTACCACAATCATTAACCACCAAGCAAGGACGTGATGGCATGCAAAAAGCATATGATGAGCTTGCTATTTCGTCAAAGTTTGTTGCGGAAAGTATTGCGTTTGCGATAAATATGTCAGAAGATACTGGGATAAATGAAATTATTATTCGTCCTAGTGCTCAACAATTGTGAGGCAAATTTTTATGAAGAAAAAATTGCTTATCATCATTTCTTTAATCATGTATCTTATGCTTGCTGCTTGCAATGCATCAAACAGTGAAAGTGTAGAAGTTGAAGCTTTAGAAACAGAAAACCAACCAGAAAACAATTCACAAGAGAATTCTTCTATGGGATCAAAAGTTAATATGAAAAATATAACGCTTACATCGGTACCAGATGGATATTATAGTGAAGCAACAAAACAAGGTACTTTAGAAACATTTACTTATGATACAAAAGATTATGTTGGAAATGGAAATGCAATACAAAGTCAAGCAACTATCTATTTGCCTTACGGATATGACCAAAGTGATATAGATACAAAATATAACATACTTTATCTTCAACATGGTGCCTATGGAAATGAGAGAACTTGGATGTATGAATATGGTAGTGGCTTTAAAAACATGATTGATAACATGATAGAAGATGAATTGATTCCACCATTGATTATTGTTATGCCATATCTTCCATCAGGTAATGAATGGTATCATGATACAACTTTGATTTTTTATTCAGAAGAGATAAAAAATGATTTAATGCCGGCGGTGGAAAGCTATTATCATACTTACGCAAATAGTACAACCGAGGAAGGTTTTGAACAATCGCGTTCTCACCGTGCCTTTGGCGGTTTTTCGGCTGGTGGAACAACTACATGGCATGTATTTCTTGAAGGAATGGATCGCTTTGAATATTTCATGCCTATGAGTGGTGGACTTACACTTGGGGGAGATGGTTCAACTGATGAAGATGATGCTACTTTAATCGCAAATACTGTTGTAGATTCTGGATATGAAAGAGATGATTATTATGTATTTGCAGCAACCGGAAGTAGAGATGTTGCCTATCAAGGTTTAACAGCACAAATTGAATATATGAAAACATTGACTAAAGCCTTTGACTATACCGATACCGGTTTTGCGGATGGCAACTTAATGTATTATACGGTAGAGGGCAATAGACATGATTACCAATATACTTACGAATATGTTTTTAATGGACTTCAATGTTTATTTTCATGGTATGAAGGAAGTGAAAGTTGATTATGAATAGAAAACTATTGCTATTATCAATGACTGCCTTATTTTCTTTGACGGCTTGTGGAAAGTCTAATGAGAATATCTCAAGTGATTTAGAAGAAGTTGTTGCGCAAGAACCAATTATAGATTCAAATGGAAGTCTTAAAGCAGTGATTACAACAGGAGGTTATGAAATATCACTTGCAGATTTAGCTCATCAAACAGGAAACGATAATGATTCTTTGGTCTATTATACTTCAGCTATTAGCTCTGATGCTTTAATGAAAATATATAAAGCATTAGGAAGAACTCCGGCAGAAGGAGATAAGGTGGCAGTAAAATTGCATACAGGTGAAGGTGATGGAAGCTATAATCTTGATCCTGATTTTATTAAAAAACTAGTGCAAAGTGTTGATGGAACTATTGTTGAGTGTAATACGGTATATGGTGGAAACCGGTCAAATACAGCAATGCATATGCAAATTGCTAAGGATCATGGTTATACAGCAATCGCAGATGTAGATATTATGGATGCAGATGGCAGCATGGAGATTCCTGTATCAGGAGGAACACATTTAAAAACAGATTTGGTAGGGGCACATCTTGCCAATTATGATTTTTGTATGGTGTTGTCTCATTTTAAAGGGCATGCTATGGGAGGTTTTGGAGGTGCACTTAAAAATATATCAATAGGTATTGCATCTTCCACAGGAAAGTCCCTGATTCATAGTGGTGGAAGCGAAACTACTGGATTTGGCTTAAATACTTCTGCTGAAACTTTTACAGAGTCTATGGCTGAAGCTGCAAGTGCAGTTTATGATTATTTCGATGGTGGAGAAAATATGGTATTTATCAGTGTTATGAATAATATTTCTGTTGATTGTGATTGCAACGCTAATCCAGCGAAACCTGATATGCACGATGTTGGAATTCTGGCATCTGTAGATCCTGTGGCCTTAGATCAGGCATGTGTAGACTTCTTACGTGCAGTGCCAGATGGTGAATCCGTAATAAGAAGAATGGAATCAAGAAGTAGTGAACATATCTTAGATCATGCGGATGAACTTGGGTTTGGAAACCGTAATTATAAGTTAATATGTATAGATTAAGGAAAGATATTATGAAAAAACAAACACAAAAATTGACACTTTCAGCTATGTTTATCGTAATTGGACTAGTACTACCTATGATTACAGGAAATATTCAATATATCGGCAACATGCTTTTACCGATGCACATTCCGGTATTTTTATGCGGTCTTATTTGTGGATGGCAATATGGATTAGCGGTTGGTACAATACTACCTTTATTGCGTTCTATTTTATTTGGAATGCCTCCAATCTATCCAGTAGCGATTGCTATGACATTTGAGTTAGCCACTTATGGTTCTATTTCTGGATTAATTTATAATCATTCGAAATGGCAATGTGTTTATGCATTATATCGTTCTATGATTATTGCGATGCTAGCTGGTCGAATTGTATGGGGATTAGTCGAAGTAATTTTACTTGGACTTAGAGAAAATACTTTTACATGGTCTGCTTTTATGTCGGGTGCTTTCTTTAATGCAATTCCTGGAATAGTTTTACAACTAACGCTTATTCCGGCTTTGATAGTGTCTTTAAATAAGGCGGGCTTAGTTAGATTTAAAAGATTTGGTATTGATGAATCAATGGCCAATGAATAATTGTTAAAAAGAAGAACGCTAAATCTTTTCTTGTAAGTGGGGTGATTTAATTATGATTTCAGCGTTGCGTAGAGAAGCTATTTATTTTTGGTATTACTTCGATATTCAATTTCGTCAAATATTTAAATATTGGGCGTTAGGTATTATTATCGGTTCTATTATTTCTGTTTTTGCGAAAGATAAAATTCATAATCTATTTGAACAAATGAATGGCAAGAAGCTAGGCGTATTCGGCTTAATTCCAGCAAGTTTATTAGGAATTGCTTCGCCACTTTGTATGTATGGAACAATACCTATTGCCGCTTCTTTCGCAAATAAAGGAATTAGACAAGATTGGCTTGCTGCTTTTATGATGAGTTCCATTCTCTTAAATCCACAACTAATTGTCTATAGTAGCGCTTTGGGTGGAACTGCTTTGCTTATTCGCATTATGTCGTGCTTCTTGTGTGGTATAGTTGCAGGCTTACTTGTACACTTCTTCTATCGTGATAAGCAATTCTTTTGTTTTGGACAATTTAAAGAGCCTGTTAATCATAATTTGGACTCCAATTTGTTAATTCGCTTATTTAAAAATATATGGCGCAATATTAATGTTGAGGTGCCGCAACGAAGGTTTTGAAAACAAGTGGTAAAGACTATCGGAACGGTATATTGCAGAAAATCTAAAAAAATATTTGGAGGAAACTGCAATGAAATCATTATTTGAACAATTTGGCGGAACTTATCGTGAGGAAAACGGGTATCTTATTCCTAATTTGAGTTTGCCCGATGAAGAACAGCCGATTGGAATATGGGGACAGCGGCATAAGTGGTATTTGAAGGAAAATCGCAGGGTGCTTTATGCCGACTTGCTGACGAGCGGAAAGCTGAACGGATATCTTGCGGATATTGACAGGCAGGCGGAGGAAATGTTCTCTCGACTGGTAAGGCAGATGGCAGAAACCGAAGGCATAACCGAAAAGCTGAAAGCCGACGATATGATGTCGTGGGTCGGTCGAATGAACGGTGTGAGAAGCCGTGCGGCGGAAATCGTCAATGCGGAGCTGATCTTCGCATAGCCGCCGAAAACAGCACAATTGCCCAAAACGAGGGAGAAGGTACAATTACCTTCTCCCTCACTGTCTGCGGCTTGAAAAACGCCTGATACAAGGCTTTCCGTGCGTCTATTTTTCGACTGCTGCTGTAAACAGTTTTTTTGCGTTTGGGGCGGAAATTTCCGAAAACCGATTGAAAAAATGATGAAAATATGCTATACCACGTTTGTATAATTGTAGGGGTAGGGGTTCTTGTACCCTTTCGCTACAAAAAATTACGGAGGGAGGGCTTGACAATGACGATGGGCAGTTGCGACAATTCTTTCGGTTCGGTTCGGTTCGGTTCGGTTCGGCAGGAGCATAGCGCCCTTTTTTCACTATGTCAAGTCGTATCTCATAAAAATTTCAAAAACATTATTGCCGCAGACGGGGTTCATTGCGCCCGGTCTTCGGCTTTTTTGTATGCACAAAAAGGCGGTGATGCCGTACGGTAATGCCAAAACCGCCGTCGGGCAATGCCTGAACGGATACAATG
>CAVCDR010000096.1:0-9890 GCA_963601025.1 Agathobacter sp.
CATTGAAATTAATAGTAAGAATACTTTTAACATACCACCCGCAATTAGACCTGGTACAAGTGGTGTAACGGCAGCCGATACAAAGTTAATTACGGCCATGCCACCTTCTTTAAAAGTCATCTTCTTCTTTTGTTTTGGCACATCATTATTTGTACCCATCTTGTCAGCTAATAATTTACTTGCTTCCGTAAAAATAGGCATTAAGTTTTGACCTAGAATGATTTGTAGCTCATTTGTCTTAAAGACATTGCCCATAACTGGTTTTGTAGCATTAATCTTGTCTAGATCAACTTTGTTCACATCTTTGATTATGAAACGTAAACGTGTCATACAATGTGTAACGCTAGTGATGTTTTCTTCTCCACCACTATATTTGATTAAATCTTGTGCAATTTTTAAATAGTCCATGTTTACCCCCTTCTATTATTAAATATTGCATCCATTATTGGAAATGACTTCTTTATACCAATAAAAACTATCTTTGATGCTTCTTTTTAAAGTCCCACTTCCATCGTTGTTTTTATCAACATGTACAAAGCCATATCTCTTCTTCATTTCACCTGTTCCAGCCGAAACAATATCAATTGGTCCCCAATATAAATAGCCCATTACATCACAGCCATCTTCAATTGCTTCCTTTATTTGTTCAAGGTGTTCTTTTATATATTTGATACGAAACTCATCGTTAATACGTCCGTTTTCATCTAAATGTTCATCAAGACCAATCCCGTTTTCTACAATGAATAAAGGTAGATGATATTTATCTGTTAATACATTCAAGACATATCTTAGCCCTTCTGGGTCTATAGGCCATTCCCAAGGTGGCGGTGTCTTACCCCTTAGATACGGATTATCCTTACCTTTAATGCCGCCAGTATCAAAAGAATTTTTGACTTCATGGCTATAAGTTCCTGAACGATAATAACTGAAGGCAAAGAATTCAACAGTATAATCTTTGATGAATTTTAAATCATCATTGCTTAAATTACATACATAGCCAAGTTCATTCCATATTCTTTTTACATAGCCTGGAATTATGCCCAAACAGAATGGATCGGCGAAATAATAATTAGAAATGCGTTTTAGATTATAGGCACCCATTACATCTTTTGGATTGCAAGTATAAGGATAGGTCGCAATACTAGAACAAGTAAGCATACAACCCACTTTAGCGTTACTGTCTATTTCATGTACTAGTTTTACCGTCCAAGCACTTCCCATTAACAAATTGCAATAAGCATCCCATATTTCAGTTTCACTTACCGCAAATGGATTGTTTTTATCATATGGTTTAGTTGATAGAATGCCACCTGATATAACAGGTCTTCTATACATATTATTTACTTCATTAAAAGTAAGATAATATTTAACTTTGCCCTTGTATCTATTAACAACAACACTGACATAATTCTTCCAATATTCAATAGTATCTTTACTAATCCAGCCGCCATGATTAATTAATAGATTTAATGGTGTCTCATAATGGCTTAAGGTAATAATTGGTTCCATTCCACATTTAATGATTTCGTCAATTAGATCATCATAGAACTTTAAACCCTTTTCATTAGGAACTTTATCATCACCATTTGGAAAAATTCTTGCCCAAGAAATTGAAGTTCTAAAGGCCTTAAAACCCATTTCTTGCATAAGTTTTAAATCATCTTTATAACGATGATAAAAGTCAATACCATCATGAGATAAGTAGACTTTATTGGAATCTAGTTGCATTTTCCATTTATTAGTTTCTTCATCCCAAACAAGCCCTGGATCATGTGAATTAATCCCAACTACAACATCAGTTATACTTGGAAGTTTACCATCCTCTAGCCATGCACCTTCACATTGATTAGCGGCAACAGCGCCACCCCATAAGAAGTTCTTTGGAAATTCATTGTTCATGAAGCCTCTCCTCTTTTCTTTTACAATTACAATATATATAATCTAATTAATTCAAAAAAGAGAATATTTAGTATATATATTATTCCAGAAAGGATTTATTTGAAAAATGGAAATCGAACAAATTAAGGCTTTTCTAACCGTTGTAGAACAAGGAAACATTACAAAAGCAGCTGAAAGATTATATACAACTCAATCTTCTATTTCTAAAAAAATTGTGGCATTAGAAGAAGAATTTAAAATTCAATTATTTTATAGAGGCAAAGGACATCGTAATGTTGTATTAACACCAAGTGGTGAACAATTTCTAATACTGTGTAGAAAGTGGCAAAATTTAAAGAAAGAAGCTGATAGTTTATGCTTAGAAAAAAATCAATTACATTTATCAATTGGCGCAATAGAACTTATTAATTCTTTTACATTTACTAATTTTTATAATGAATTACTACAAAAACAAAATGAACTTTATATTAATATTCACACTCATCACTCTAGCGAAATATATCATTTGGTTGCTGACCACTATGTTGATTTAGGTTATGTATATAATCGACAAACGCATAATGAACTTATTGTTAAACCTTTATTTGAAGAAAAAATGAAACTAATTAGTAGTGAAAATAGTCCCTATAACAAAGTATTAAATCCTAATGAACTAGACCCTAAAGAAGAAATATATTTAAAATGGTCATCAGATTACGAGTTTTGGCATGACCAAATTTGGCCTAATCATCAATTTAGATTGCATATAGGTTCTAGTCAAATGCTAGCTAATTTCTTAAGCCAAGAAAATAGATGGGCTATCGCACCAGCTAGTGTTATAGAGGGTATGAAGAATAGATGTAAATTTAAGGTACATTCTTTAACAATAGATATGCCATCAAGAACTTGTTATGAAGTAGAATCTAGGTTCCCTAGATTAAGTAGAATTGATAGTATGGAACTATTTAAAAAAGATTTACGAACATTCTTAAAAGAAAATAAGGTAGTAAAGCTATTATAGTAATATAAACAAAATGTATTGCTAAATATGAAAATAAATATTTAACTTGTATAACCGGTTAACGATTAGCCTCGCATTTTTTCTAAAATAAAATAATAAGCGTCCCACACTTCATTATCTAATATATATCTTACATCTTCTTTTAGTTCATCACTAAAGTCAGCTAGGTCATTAAAGTCTATTACCTTAAGGTTAATAAGTGAAGCTATGTTTAAGTAAGTATTTGATCTAGACATACGTACCATAATTCCTGGATTATACTTATCATTATTAATACGTTTTTTTCTAATTCCCAAAACTTTATAGAAGAATCTTTGCCCTTATCAGAAAGTAAGGATATATTCTTTAGCTAGATCTTCCATATATCTTTCTTGCCAAAGAGAAAGCTTGCTTCTAAATATTTTCCAATCATTTTCACTAATAATTTTCATAAGTTCTCCTAATTATTAATATCTGACATCTTAAATTTATTTACTCTTCTTAAGGCAATCTTACACATAATATAAGATAATATTGCACTTGTTGCTGTTCCAATTAGACATGCCATAATATCAAATTCCTTATATACATATGTTACATAAGTATTAAACGTATCAATTGAAATAAAACCAAATTCAGTGCCCAATATAATACCAAATATTATACCTATTGTAGTAAGTAATACGGTATCTCTAGAAATATACTTCTTCGCATCTTTAATAGAATAACCATTAATCATTAAGGTGATTAATTCTTTTTTCTTTTCAGTAACAAACATTGTATAAAGGTTTAATAGCACTAGAATAGCCATCGCAAAAGATAAAGTGACATATATTACAATAATCGCAATAGCTAAATTTTGCATAATATCAAATGATTCCTTATGCCCTGCCTTAAAGTCTTCTAATTGAATAAAACCGTCAACACTCTTTAATTCATTTAATAAAGCATCTTTATCTACATTATCAGTATTAATTAAGATAGAGTTAGTATGATACTCACCATTATTAGCTTCCATGTATGTGTCTTTATCCATAAACATTTGAGCTAACATTAAATAATAACTAAAGTAACCATTAGCCTTAACTTTGGCATTTACTCCTGATAAAGTAGTAAACGTAAATTCATCATTAATAGTATCTTTATAGTAATTCTTGTAGGCATAAGTTGCCCATAAGCCCTTATATGGATCGCTATCTTTATTAGTCATAGCCTCCATATTAACTAATTGCTTAAACTCCGTTTCATCTTCTGGAACAATTAAGAAAGCATACAAGCTACCACCACTATTATCTTTTATTACGGTATATGTTTTTAGGGCATCAGCTTTAGTAACATTATATTTAGATAATATTTCATTTAATTCTGTCTTAGATTCTTCACCATCATAATAGATAATTGAATCAAATTTAAATAGTTGCCCAAATTGTTTATTAAAGTTTTTTGCTAGACAATTATTAAGTGTTAAAGCTGTAACGATTAATGCTGTGCAACCACATACCCCTACTAAAGTACCAAGCACTCTTCTTCTATCAGCTATACAATTATTAATAATTGTTTTATCTAATAAAGGAATATTTTTCCATAGCTTAAACTTTTCATAGAAATGTTTCTTACCACTAGGTGGCTTAGGACCAGCTAATAATACTACTGCATTTTGCTTTAAGATGATTCTTGTAGTAGCGTAGGTAATTATTAGTAATAGCAATATTTCGGCTACACATATTAATAACGTTTCTATTAAATTAAAGTCAAAGACAGCTCCATTATAAGTGCTAGTACTAATTACAGCTGACATAACAATATATTGTATTAAATAGATGCCCAATACTACACCAAATATACAGCCTATAACAGTTGAAATACCGGTAAACAAAAGGTATGTTCTCGTTATTTCTCTAGTATGAAAGCCTAGAGCTTTTTTAGTGCCTATTAACTTAATATGGTCATTTACCATTCTTAAGATAGAGAAGTAACATACAAGTAAACCAATAGCTAAAAATAAGCCTGCCATTGTATATTTAATCTTAGTTAGTATTTCAGCTATAGTTCTAAATGAATGGATGCTGGCATTATCTAAAGCAGTTAAATAAGTAGCATCATAAGACTTTATATCTTCTTTAGCTTTCTTATAATCATCAACAGTTCTCTTACTAGTTTCATATTCTTGTTTGGCATCGCTTAATTCTTCTTTTGCCTTATTAAGCTTACCAATGGCATTATTTAATTCACTCTTGGCATTATTTAATTGACTAATGGCATTAGCTAATTGCGCAATACTAGAGTCTAGTAAGCTCTTATTTGAAGCATACTCATTTTTGGCATTTTCAAGTAACGCTTTAGCCTCATCTAATTTAGCCTTCCCATCATTGTAGGTATTAATACCATCCTCAAGTTCTTTCTTCTTATTTTCTAATTCTTGTTTATACTCATTTAAAGTTTGTTTAGACTTATCAAGCTCTTCTTGATAAGGAGCCAATATAGTATTAACCGCACTCTTTATAATGTTGTAGTCACTTTTATATAAATCATATTGCGCTATTAAATAATTAATAGTATTTCTTAGTATTTCCTCATTAGATTCACTATAAAAGCTCTCAAGTATAGAACCATAAATTAAGCCTTTAGATGCATCTAGTCTATTATCGGCGATTATTTCTTGAATCGCACTAGCTAAATCATCATGATAAGAAGTAGGGTTATCTTCTGTAGTGATTATTTCATTAATCAACGCATAACTTTCGATATACTTATCTCTATTATAAAAATCACTAGTAGTATCTTTATGATTAGTTAAATAAGAACTAATATGATTTGCACCATAAGTAAAAGGAATAGTACTCATTCTTGTGTAAAAGTTACCATTTTCAAATACTTCATCATATAAACCAAATCTATATAGTTCAGTATAATAATATGCTTGATCATTAAATAGTATATATGTACTATTAATAATAGTTCTTAAATTAGAAACTAATTCTTCTTTTGTTAAATCGTTTAGATTTAATCCTTTTATAAGATCAATTACTTCATCTGTCTCTGTAAAACCTTTATCTACTTCATCATTAACTAATTTTTTAATAGAATCAATGGTTTCTTGATAAGAATTAATTTCGCTTTCTTTGTTTGCAAGTTCACTTTCGGCATCAGCTATTTGCTTCTTGCCATCTTCAATCTTTTCACTAGCTTCCTTTAATAGCTTCTCATTTTCATTGATTTGGTTTTCACCATCATTTATAGCTATTAAGGCATTATCTAAGGCAGCTTGGCTATTATTAAGCCTTCTAGTATTACTAGCAATTTGATTTTCTCCACTAATAATTTGATTTTGGCCATCAATGATTTGATTTTCTTTATCAACTATCTCTTTTTCCGCATCATCTATTTGACTTTTTCCATCATTAAGCTTACTTTCAGCAGCATTAATCACATTATCAACACTACTTAATACTATAGTGTTTTTATTATTAGTGATTATATTAATTGTTTCTTCTACATTACTCTTTAAATTATTAACAGCATCTTTATATTCATCAGAAAATAATGATAAGCCAATTAAAGATTCATCTTTAATAAGAAGTCCAGGATATCCTATGAAAGCCTCTTTTTTAAAAGAGCCTTCACTTACAAACATAAAGCCATCTAGGTTTAAACCATTTGATAAAGAAACACCATACATATTCTTGATACTATGCATCATAGTTGGGGTATTAACTAAAGCGGTAACTTTAAAAGTATAAGTGCTTAAATAGCCTTTGCCAGTTTCTTCATTCATTAAATCTTCAACATTATCACTATTTGAATCAAACTTCATGGTTTGATTAATTAATTCTAGATTATCACTGCTATTTTCATTAAAAGTGATAGTATCTCCAATATTAAGATTTAATAGCTTTGCCACATTTTTTTCTATCGCAATCTCACCCTTTTTACTAGGCAAGTTACCTTCGATATCATATAAAGTATCTATTTCATCATTAATTGAAGTAATGCTTATTTGATTTTTTGTTCCATCAATCTCTAGATACTCATAAGTATAGTAATAACCCTCTACTTTATATGAGCTATTTAAAGCTTTTATAGTATTAATATCATCTTCACTAAAACCATAGGGGAAAAGGATGTTTAAGTCATGATAATTGCCTTTTAAGGAGATATTATTAGCTATTTTATGAGTAGCTGTACTAGAAAAACCAATTCCTAAAAATAGGCCTACTGCCAAGATAACAAAAATGCACATTGAAATAAATGCGACAATGTTTTTCTTTATTGTTTGTATTAAATCAATAAACTGTGTCTTTTTCATATTACCAAACTAATTCTGTAGGCTTTGCACGATGTCTATTAACGGTTATTTCGTAAGTATAGCCATTTCTAAATCTAACTACTCTATCAGCCATTCTAGTTATTTCTTCATTATGAGTAACCATAATTAAAGTAGTGCCGGTCTTTAACACTTCATCTAAAACCTGTAGTATTTCAATACTAGTTGTATAGTCTAATGCCGCAGTAGGCTCATCCGCAAAAATAATCTTAGGATTTTTTACTAAAGCACGAGCAATTGAAATACGTTGTTGTTGTCCACCAGATAATCTAGATGGATAATGGTTTCTTTTTTCATATAAACCCACCATCTTTAAGACATCATCACTATCTAGCGGATTAGAAACAAGTTCTCCTATTAAGTCTAAGTTTTGTTTAGCCGTTAAATTAGGCATTAGATTGTATGATTGAAAGACAAAACCTATATTGTCTCTTCGATATTTTGTTAGTTCGTGTTGACTGGCATTAAAAATTTCTTTGCCTTCAAAAAGGATGCTACCACTAGTAGCCTTATCCATACCACCAATAATATTTAAGAAAGTTGATTTGCCACATCCTGATTCACCAAGTATAGCTAAAAACTCGCCTTTATAAACATCAAGATTTACACCCTTCAAGACATGACTTATACCATCACCATTCTTAAAATCCTTCTTAATATCTCTAGCACTTAGTATTATTTCATTAAACTTTTTATTATTAGCTAATTTACCTTCTTGATCTAGCGTTAATGCAAGTTGTAAAGAAAGTATTTCACAAGCGTCTAAGTCTTCTTCTGAAAAAGCTTTTTTAGTGTTAATAAATTCTATACAACCTAGATTTTCATTCTTTGTTTGAAAAGGAACACAAATAAAAGATTTAATATCTATTCCATTAAAATCCTTATCCACTTCAGCATTTCGATTATTTGCATAATCTACTATATGAATAGAATGACTCTCTTTATATACTATGCCAACTAAAGAGTTATCAATATCATGGCTTACACTACTTAAATCCATGTTGCCTATCCAATAATAAGGACTAAGGGTTTTATTATTAGAGTCCATATACCAAACAACAGCTACATCACTTTCTGTAACATTTAAGATAGCTGCAATGCTGCCTTTTAATGCTTCATATACATCATTTGATTTATTAATAGATGATTGAATAGTTCCAATCGCTTGATAATACTTAAGCATATCTTCTTTAGCCATAATTTACCTCAAAAAACATATTATTATTATAAACAGTTTTATTAATCATATTTATTAATTATTAATAGTAAGATTAATTATTTTTGTCTTATCATCTATTCCTAAAATTTCATCCATATGTTCTAAAGAATATTCACTTAATTTATAAAAGCGAATTCTTTGTTTACCTAATATAGGTTCTACAAAACCATTTTTAACTAGCACTGTTAAATGATTAATGATTGTTTTATTTGTTAAAGATAGTTTTTCACTAATTTCCTTTGGTGAAAATTCTTTTTTATTACCTTTTAACAAATATTTCAAAAGTTCTAATTCTTTATTCTTGAGATAAGATAGACTATTACTAATTTCATTATTACTTTCCGTATATTGTAAATCGGAAATTTTATCGGAATATAATTTAACCATTCTTAAGAAATAAACATACCAAATATTAGGATTAGGTGGATTATCTCTTCCTGAATAATATAAGGCTGGTAAATCCATTTGAATTGAATTGTAATATTCTTCAATATCATAAGCAAAATATTCTTCTAAAGATCCTATTCCATTAAATCCAAAGCCATTTAAATCCATGATATATCCCGAAATAAGCCTAGCTGTTCTACCATTTCCATCTTCAAAGGGATGGATTGTTACAAGTTGATAGTGAACTGTAGCTGCAACAATAAGTGGATGATCATCAGTTGTGTTTACATATTCAATCAATTCATCTAATAAGCCTTCAATATCACAATATTCTGGCGGAATATATTCAGGATTACCTGTTTTAGAATCATATACGGCAAAAAGTACACCAGGAGGCATTTGTCCTCTTAAACCTATTTTCTCTTTAGAAGCACCCTTTTCGACTAATTTTTGAACATCTAATATAAGCTTCTTAGAAATCCTTTCATTTCTTTTTAATTTTTCTTCTAGAAAATTCAAAGCTAAAAAATAGTTTCGTACTTCTATTTCAGGCTTTAAAAAATGTTTATGATCATCTTGTTCAATAACTTCATCAACTTGTTTTAATGATAAGGGATTACCTTCTATTTTATTTGAAGCATATGAACTCTTTTTCTTTGAATTTTTGCGAAGTTTATTAATGGTAGATCTTGATAGTTTGATTGAAGAAACCTTATATCTATTTCTTTCAATCTCCGTAATTAGCTTCAGTATTTCATTAGTTAAGACAACTTTTATCATGTCTCAATTATATAAAAAGCTATAAATTATTTCACTATTTTTTCACTATTTTATGATATTTAAATCTTCTTTTTATTATCAATATAATCTTTTAAAGCTAAATTAATTAATGTTTGATATGGTATGTCTTTATTAACTTCTTCATTTTTAAAATAATCTAAAATATCTTCATCTACAAATAATGTAATATTCTTCTTTAGCTTTTTGGCATAAGGATTTTTAATTGCGTTTTTAAACTCATATTCTTTCTTCATAAGTAAATTTTCACCTCTTCTCCTTTCTTTGTCAAAGGGTTACTCACT